>PMNN01000044.1 GCA_003161815.1 Methanobacterium sp.
GTTAATGTATTGGATAACGGTTCAACGGTTATAGATGCTGGTGTGAATGTGGCTGGAAGTTTCAAGGCAGGTGAACTCTACACTAAAGTCTGTTTGGGTGGACTGGCGGATGTGGGAATATCTATACCTGGAGATCTATCTGAAAATTTTGCTTTACCTTCAGTTAAAATAAAAACAGATTTCCCAGCAATATCTACATTGGGTTCTCAGAAAGCCGGTTGGTCAGTGAGTGTGGGTGATTTCTTCGCTCTAGGTTCCGGTCCTGCTCGGGCTCTGGCTTTAAAACCCGCTGAAACCTATGAAGAGATAGGATACAAAGATGATGCTGATCTAGCTATATTAACCCTAGAAGCGGATAAGTTACCTGGAGTAGATGTAACCGAATCCATAGCAACCGAATCTAAGGTTTCACCGGAGGATGTCTATGTTTTAGTGGCTCCTACTTCATCTCTGGTAGGTTCCATTCAAATATCAGGTCGCGTGGTTGAGAATGGAACATATAAAATGTTGGAATTCTTACACTTCGATGTTAATAAGGTGAAACATGCGGCGGGTATAGCTCCTATAGCTCCAGTAGACCCTGATGGATTAAAAGCAATGGGCAAAACCAATGATGCAGTGCTTTTCGGAGGCCGAACCTATTACTATGTTGAATCAGAGGAAGGAGATGATGTTAAATCTATGGCTGAGAAATTACCATCATCCTCGTCAGCAGGTTACGGTAAACCATTCTTCGATGTTTTCAAAGAAGCTGAATTCGATTTTTATAAGATAGATAAGGGCATGTTCGCTCCAGCGGAAGTAGTTATAAATGACCTTAGGACGGGAGAGATTTTTAGAACAGGATATGTAAATAACAAACTCTTAATGAAGTCTTTTGGGTTATAAATTTTTTTTTATATTATATTTTAAAAAAATGATTTATAAATTAAAAAAATTATTTTTTTTTATCCTTGAATTTGTTTAATAGATCCCGCGCCGTTTATTTGTTTGTTCACCTGAGGATTGCCAATGTAAGAAATTTGTCCTGCACCATTTATTATGGCATTTAAAAGATCTGATACACGAACAGTGCCTTATCCTGCTCCATTTATAGATATTATTGTTACTTTACTGTCTAAGTTATTGGCATTGTATTGGCCCGCTCCGGAGATATTAATAGTCTGATTTGTGGCTTTACCCGTAGTATTAAATCTTCTGCACCATCCATATTGATGGTTAAATTATTAACAGTTAAATTATCTAAATTACCCTGTCCTGCACCATTGATTCTTATAGTTAAGTTATCAGCGTTCAGGCTACTCGATTGGATTTGTCCAGCCCATTAATAACTACTGAACTTAAATTTTTAACATTCAAATAATATTTAATAGGTTTGGTAAGTATCACAGTATTTCGATTAAGATTTATGTTCAGCTGATTATTGCTTACGTCGGTTTTTATTTGTGGTATTACGTTGTCTTCAGCTTCCACTGTTAGTTATTCATTATTTTCTTGGGTTATTATAAGAGTACCAGTATCATTCATGGTTACTTGGTTGAAACCACTCACATTAATGTTTGGTTAATAATATGCCCTGATCCGGTGTTGGTTGGCCCTATACATCCAGAAATAGCTACAATTCCTAAAAATAAGAGAATTATTGGTATATATTTTTTTATTTCACCATTCCCCATTAATTTTAAAATATAAAAGTTCTGTATTTCTGTTTAGATGGTTTAGAAAAACTTTTATAAGAAAAAACTTTTATAAGAAATTTTCCATCAATAAATAGTTTTTGCATTAATTTAAGAGTATTATAATTTGTTATTTTGGAAAGTTTAATTTTTAAAATCTGCGTGTATTTAATTAATTTAAATAAGGTATTTTAGAGTGGAACCGTAAAAAACATGTTCTGATCCACTATTATACTAATTAAGGAGTAACATAAACTTTAATTCATTTTATTATTTTTTACAAAGTGTTTTTATAAAACTAATTCAAATATAAAAAATAAAGAGTTCTTAAAGATTTATATAATAAATCTATTCTATTAATTAAGTTCATGAAAAAGGGATTAAAATGATTATAGGTATTTGTGACACGACATTTGCCAGAGTAGATATGGCTAAGTATGCTATTGATGAAATTAAAATGCAAATGACTAATATTAAGTTCATAAGGCGTACTGTGCCTGGTATAAAGGATTTACCAGTGGCATCAAAAAAGTTAATAGAGGAGGAGGGTTGTGAACTGGTTATGGCGTTTGGAATGCCGGGACCAGAAACGATAGATAAAACATGTGCCCATGAAGCTTCAATGGGACTAATCTATGCTCAACTATTGACTAACACTCATATAATCGAAGTTTTTGTCCATGAAGATGAAGGAATTGATAATAAAGACCTTAAAGTACTCGCTGTAAACAGGGCTAGAGAACACGCGCAGAATGTAGTTAAAATGCTTTTTAAACCTGAAAAACTACAAAGAGAAGCGGGAAAAGGCATGAGAGAAGGTAAACCTGATGTAGGGCCGGTTTAAATCTTAATGCACTTTTTTATAAAAGAATTTTATAATTTAATACTTGATTCTGATTCTCTAAAACTTTAAATTTATTTTCAAACTCCTATTAACTCTAATTTTAACTTTTTTTGTAATTGCTATTACACTCTTTAGTTAAAATTATAATAGAATAACAACATAAATATAATCAAGTTATAACAAGGAGTGATAAACTATGAAAGAAGAGGTATTCTATAGTAAGGGAATGAAATACATTAAAAAAGACTATCCTGACCTTTATGAAGAGAATGTTAGTTTAAATAAAGTAGCATATACGGGAAAAGCTCTTGATTATAAAACACAGAAACTCATAGCTTTAGGTATAAACGCAGCATTTTCAGATGACAGAGCCATTAAAAAACAGATTATAAGTAACATGCAGGAGTTCGGCACGACTAAGGATGAAATAGTGGATGTTTTCCGGGTAGTGCTCCTTATAGCAGGGAAACCAGCATTCATGAAGGCGATCAACATATTATATGAGTTAGAAGATGATGAGTGTGTTTGTGGTGGAGGAGTAATTTAACTCCCCTAAACATTTTTTTCTAATTGTTTAATTTCCCATTTAATTCAAATACTATTTCTATAAAGCTTAATTTATTATATTTAACACCCTATAAATCCTATTAAAGGAATTAAAATATATAAAAACAATTTTTTTGTTAAATTAATTATAAAAATACCTTAAAAAGATATATGACGGTTCAGGGAAATGTTAGAGCATGAAAAAATTGCTGGAGGCATGTTTTATAGAATCATGGAAAACATTAACACTAGCATTACGGAATATTTATCCGGGCATGATGAAAAGTCCTCATCAGAGATTTTAGAAAAAAATAAGGAATACTACATAGCCAGTGCAAATAAAATCCTAGCTAGATTCGAACTAGCTAAAGTTAGAATTGAAAATATAGACACAGATGAAAAAGACCGTCACCTATTAAGTATGAGACTTAATCATGGTTTGAAATGGCTAAAAAACCTTAAAAAGAATATGAAAAATGTAAGTGACGCTCATAAATTTCCTAAAGAAGTGCCGTATAAAAAATGGCACGCTATTAAGTTGATTCCATCAGCAGCTGAAGGTTACGCGATAACGTCATCCATAGAAAAAAAGTTAAATCAGATAAATATGAATCAGTCTAAAGATAATGTAACTAGATTAAAAAATGCTAATTTTCACAATAAGAAAGCAAAAGGAATTTTCTTAGATTTATTAAATTTAGAAGAGAATTCCGATTTTAAACTAGCCGAAAAACAACTTATAATAGGTTATGAAGAAATTGAACTCCTCTAGAATATATTGAAAGAAATTATTTTAATTATTATTCCAAATATAAAAAAACCATAATCTTTTTAAAGGTATCCTAACCAATACTGATCACCGCCATATATGGGCGAGTTTTTTTAGAATCTACTTTTTTATTTAGGGACCCAGTCCCGTTTGGATGTGGCGAAAGCTGAACAAAAAGAGGTGTATTTAATGTATAAATATATAAGAGAAGCATGGAAAAATCCAGATAACTCCTATATCAAGGAGTTAATGCAGAAAAGAGCTCCTGAATGGAGAAAAGAAAGCGTAATTCAAAGAGTAGAAAGACCCACCCGATTGGATCGGGCAAGATCCTTAGGTTACAAAGCTAAAAAAGGATATGTAGTTGTGAGAACCCGCGTCCGTAGAGGTGGGAGAAGAAAATCCAGATTCACAGCAGGTAGGAANNGATGGAAAATTCAAATTCTACGAAGTTATACTGGTTGATCCTAATCATCCCTCCATAAAGAATGATTCTAACATAAATTGGATAGGTGAAAGTCAACACACCCGTCGTGTCTTCAGGGGCCTTACTAGTGAAGGAAAGAAAACTAGAGGTCTTAGAAATAAAGGTAAAGGGGCAGAGAAGGTTAGATAGGATAATGATTCATAACGTATCCTATAGAGCATTTGTGTATGGCACAGAAAATGAGGAAAAAGTGAAAAAGGCTATTAAAACACTTTTTCCCAATTCCTTAATTCAATGTGAAGTTACTGAGGGTCATTATAAGACTCCAGTTTTAATTCTCTATGATAAAATTAATAAAAAACGGGATATAAAAAACTTCATCGAAACTTTAAATAGTATAGGATCTTATGATAAAAAAAGGATTTTAAGGGATTTAGAGAAGAAGATGGATGATAAAGGAAATTTTTTCCTCCGATTTGATAAGCAGAAAGCTTATCTGGGTGAATTGGAGGTTGTGGAACATGGAGATTCCATTCATGTAAAAATTAAGATGGCAGCATACCCTGCCAAAAAAGAACCTGCCATGAAGCTTGCAAACAAATTATTGGGTGTGAATTAACTTGTTTTTTGATTTCCATGTCCATGAAAGTTATGAACTGGTGGATGAGGCTGAAAGATTAGGTTATTCTGGTGTTGTAATATTTAAAGATGGAAATAATAAAAATAACGATTATTCTGATGATTTAGTGGGATTAATGGAGGATTCATCATTTCAAATTAGAAGGGGAGTTGAAGTTCATTCTAAAAACGTGGTGGATCTTAAAAGAAGGATTCAAAAATCTCGCAAAGAAGCAGATGTTTTAATGGTTTATGGTGGTGATCTGAAAATAAATAGAGCAGCCTGCGAGAATTCTCGAGTTGATATAATTTCCCATCCTTATCGTGGACGTAGGGATTGTGGTATTAATCATATTTCAGCTAGAAAAGCAGCGGAAAACAAGGTAGCTGTGGAATTAAATGTTAGACATTTACTTAAAATTAGACCTCAAAATCGCTATAAAATTTTAGGATATTACCGTGAAATATTAAAATTGCAGAGGAAGTTCAATTTTCCTTTGATCATTACTAGTGGTGCTTATTCTATATTTGACTTGCATACTCCCCATGATATTATAGCGTTAACTCATTGTTTTGGAATGAATGAGGAGGAGGCTACTGTTGCTTTATCTGAAACTCCCATGGATATAATGGAGAGAAGGGATGTATGGAGTAATGTGTTAGTGGAAGGTGCTCGGATTATAGAATAATTCATTAAATATCCTTTAAAATCCTCGTGTTTTTTTTATAAAAGAAATTTTAAATGTTTGGAAATATTTTTGATAATATTTTTTTAGAGGGAATTAAATTTGAAACTTAAAATATTGCCCCCTCATATGAGGAATAAAAAGAGATATCTTGCTTTCGAAGTTATCTCAGAGATGTCAATTAACCGGGAAGAGGTGATATCCATCATTGGGGGGGCTTTATGGGATATGTATGGGTCCTGTGGCATCAGCCGTTTCGATTTATGGGTGATTAAAATATGGAATTACGATACTCCCGGGAAATATGTGATGAAGGGAATTTTAAGGTGTAAGAGAGAAGAAGTTCATTCAGTTAGATCCATAATTCCAACTATTACACGATTTAAGGGTGGTAGGGTGGTTTTCCACACACTAGGGATTTCTGGAAGTATTCATTCAGCTACAAAAAAATTTATTGAACAAAATTAAATTTTAAACAATTACTTTTATATGCTTTTTTGGATCAAGAATTAATTAAATCCTATTTAATCAATGAATAAGAATCTTTTTGATGAAGAAATAATTTATTCGGAGTAATCTTATTATGGCTGATGGGTCAATTAAATGTCCGGAATGTCAATCAAAAAACCCTTTAGAAGCAGTTTATTGCATGGAATGCGGCTGTAAACTCAGTAAAGTGGATGAAAATATATATAAAAAAGTTAAGACGTTGGCAGTAATTGGAATCTTCATATTCCTACCTTTAGCTATCATAGCTGGTTTGTATTTATACACACGTCCGGAATGCGCCGTTAAACGAAAAGGAATGGATTACATTTTAATTTCAATAGTAGTGTGGGTGTTTTACTTGGCTATAATAATCTATGCATCTTTTATCTTCCATCAGTAATTTTTATAAAATTTATTCTAGCTCTATTCCTTGCTTGACACATTTAATGTGTCGAATCTTTTTTATACTAAATATTATTATATAGATTAAATGCTGTTTTCTATGAACTAGGAAAATATCAAAAAAA
>PMNN01000272.1 GCA_003161815.1 Methanobacterium sp.
AAAATTAATGGAATAAGAATGTTTATCAGGTTTGCGTTGTTCCCGAAGATTGCTATTTCAAGTCGATAAAGGCCAGTACTAATAAGGCTATGAGAGACCACGGCCACAACTTTGCAAGTAAGCGCCTTGAATTAACAGATAAATGTCTGTGCCACAATTTTAATGGTTTATTTATTCTTGTTGCGACAACACCCGATATTAAGGCAATGGGTAAAGGTGCGACGCCTCCACCAACAAGGAGTTGTAAGATTGAAAGTAGAATCAGAACTAATCCGCCGTTTTTCCTCTCCAAAAACACAATCGCCCATATTATGACTATGATGCTGACAACAATTGCAATAATACCAGTCGCCAAAAAGTTGGGAATGATAGTATAGGCAGGCTCGCTGCCCTGAAATATACTATTCGCCTGGTGGCCAATGGCATATTACCATAACCGCCTGTGGCAACATTACCGTGAAGTGTTTCAAATAAACCATGTTCAATCCCGAGGAGTCCGGCCAACGCCCCCACCGTTGAGGCACAATTCTTTTCGCACTTACATTCCACTTCAAATTAATCCACCTTCTCGAACTCCAGAAATTACAAACCTTACATTTTTAGCTAATCAAAACACCTTCCGGCAAAACAATATCATTTATCCATCTTCTTAATACAATATTAAATAGTTTTGGTGATTCTAAATTCCAAACGTGCCCCCATTTCAAAGCCACTGCTCCTTTAGAATTTGAAAGAACATTCATTAAATCATTGGCAGATTTTTTTAAGATCTTATAGTCTTTTTCCCCCACCATTACCAAAACCGGCGCATCGGCCTTTTCGAGGCCAGAAGGCATTTTAAAAATCATGTTTTCTTTGAGTATTCTGTTAAGTGAATCAGGCTTTATAAGACGTGTGGATTCCTTCAAATCATTAAAAAAACTCTTTGGTAAGTTATATGTCCTCATATTGGCCTTTATGAAAANNCTCTGGTCTTTATAATGTCTACTATCATCTTCGCGGTGCCTTCGATTGTGAATGGCTTAACGTCGAGGCTGTGTCCGTGTTCAGGAAGATCTGGAACTAAACAATGGTAGTCATTAAATGCCTTAACCTGTTCTTCCCACATCCAACCTGCTAATCCGCCTCCATGGAGGAATATTATGGGCTCTTGATTATCTTGACCAGTTTCTTTGATGTATAACTTCATTAATTTCAACCATTACCATTTAATCTGATACTGCCGTAGTAGTTTAAGCTTTAAAAGAAATATCCATCTTGATTGATATCTTTCTTTTTAAACATTTTTATTTTATTAAAATTTAAGTTCATGATTTTTTTTTCAAATATATATTAATTTCCTAGAAATTTTAACCGAACACTCTCGATATTTTTTTTCTATATTTTTTTGTATGAAATTAAATCCTCTGACTTATTTTCCGGGATTAATATTGTCTTTTAACCTTAAATGGTTTTAAGGAAATTTTATTTAGAATTAATTCCATAATATTAGTAGACATTATAGGGAGTTCAACATTTATGGAGAAAAGAAAAATTGTTGCATGGGGAATTACTGGTGCTGGTGATAAAATAGTGGAAACCTTGAAGGTAATGGAAAAAATAAATGCAAAGTACCAAGATCAAGTGGATATAGAAGTTTACGTCTCAAAAGCTGGGGATCAAGTTGTGAAGTATTATGGAATATCAAATGAATTAGAAAGTAATTTCGAAAATATTTGGGTCGAAATAAACGCTAACTCACCATTTTTAGCTGGTCAAATACAATTAGGTAAATATGAATTCCTTTTAATAGCACCTGCCTCTTCCAACACTGTTTCAAAGATATCAATGAGGATGGGTGACACTTTAATTTCTAATGCCGCGATAATGGGTCAAAAAGCAGACATACCAATCTATATATTGCCAACAGATTACGAGGAAGGAGTTACTATTACAAAACTTCCAGATGGAAAAGATTTAAAAATTACAATTAGAAAAGAAGACGTTGAACACGTTCAAAAACTTGCTAAAATGCATGATACCGTCATAATTAAAGATCCTAAAGATATAATTAAGTTATTCGCTAAACATTTTGATTAAAAAAAAAATATAATTTTTAGATTCCTCAACTTCAATCCTTTTTAACATTGCTAGAACCGTTATGAATAATTTTTAATTAAAACAAGTACTCCATATTAATTCATTCCTTAAATTACACCTGATCACTAAATTGATTGTTAATATATTATAATTACAATTAATTTTTTCAACTCTAGATTATTTGGGCTAATAATCTTTTTTTGAATTTAACAAATTATATTACACTCTTATTAATAAAATGAACTTTGTATGGAGACTAAAAAATTCGTTCTTTTAGACATCGATTACATAACCGAGAACAATGAAGCAGTTATAAGATTATTCGGCAAACTNNTATTGGAGAATTGAAGGATTTCCTTAAAATTACCCTGAAACATCCACAGGATGTGCCTAAGTTAAGGGAGAAAATATGGGATTTAGAATCTGTAAATGAAGTTAGGGAACATGATATTCCATTCTACCGCAGATACCTCATAGATAACGGTCTTTTTCCCATGAATATGTTAGAAGTGCAAGGTAAATGCTTAAAATCCACTCGAGCTTCACTAGAGAATAAAACATGTATCTTTGAAATGAAAACCCAGCCCACGCCCCTAGAATCTGATTTACCCGAACTTAAAGTTCTAAGTTTTGATATTGAAGCTTGCAATCCCAAAGGCATGCCCCTAGAGCGTGAAGATCCAATAATTATGATCAGTTTCTCCAGTAATCAAGGTTTTCGCAAGGTATTCTCCACCAAGGATTCTTCATTTGATTTTGCTGAATTAGTCCATGACGAGAGAGAATTATTAAAAAAATTCGTGGAAACCATTAAATCTGAAAACCCTGATCTCATCCTTGGCTATAATTCAGACGTATTTGATTTCCCCTATATAAGAGATCGAGCGGCAAAGTTAAGTGTGCCCCTTGAATTAGGAGTTGATGGATCTTCACTTAAATTTATGAGGAGGGGCTTTACCAACGCAGCTGTCATAAAAGGCAGAGTTAACATTGATCTTTACCCCAACATGCGTCGATATCTGCAACTAGATCGTTACACTTTGGAAAGAGTTTATAAGGAACTTTTTGGGGAGAATAAGATTGATATCCCCGGAGATGAAATTTACAGTTGTTGGGAAGATGGTGGAGAAAAACTGGAAAAACTTTTTGAATACTCACTAGAGGATGCAATAGCCGTTACCGAAATTGGAGAAAAAATGTTACCTCTGAGTATGGAGCTAACACGAATAGTAGGCCAACCATTATTTGACGTGGCCCGTATGGCCACCGGGCAGCAAGTGGAATGGTATTTGATAAAGAAAGCCTTTGAATATGATGAAGTAGTGCCTAATAAGCCCTCATCATCCCAACATTCTCAAAGAAGAGGCAGAAGTATAGTGGGAGGCTATGTTAAGGATCCTGTGAAGGGTTTACATGACAATATTGTTTCTTTCGATTTTCAAAGTCTATATCCTAGCATAATAATCTCCAAAAATATTTCTCCAGACAGCCTAATGGATAATTGTACTGAAGAAGATTGTTACATCTCCCCCGAAATTGGGCATAAATTCCGTAAAGAACCAGTTGGTTTTGTACCATCAGTCATTGGTAAAGTTCTCCAAGAAAGATTACGAATTAAATCCATTATGACACATTCCACAGATACCAGAGAACGCCAAATTCTAAATGTACAACAAGAAGCATTGAAAAGACTCGCAAACTCCATGTACGGGGTTTATGGATTCACTTTATTTAGATGGTACAGTTTAGAGTGTGCAGATGCCATAACCGCCTGGGGAAGAGAATTCATTAAGAAAACCATGAAAAAAGCTGAAGAATTCAATTTCAAACCAATATACGCCGATACAGATGGCTTCTATGCAACATACACTGGATCAATAGGAAATAAAATTGATAATACAGATTTAAATAAAGAGAACTAGGCTTTAAATCAACGTTCTTGTAATAAAAGGTGTAAAAAAATTATCATGAAAATTGTGGCTTATGATCCTAATCTTGACAGTGAACATTTCTCTAAACTTCACAAAGCCTATCTAAAATTATTAAACGAAAAAGATAGTTTGAAATACTTATCCATTAGCGGAGTTAGTTTTGATTCTCACATTATCACCGCATTGCTAAAAAATTCTAAACAAGAAGAAGTTGAATATTACGTCGCATTAACATCAGATAATAATATAATTGGCATATCTGCTTTTAAACCTGATTTAATTAAAGGATTTGAAATTATAGAGACTATTGTCAATAATAATCATCGTTTTAAAGGTATAGGAAAAGCTTTAATTAACGAAGGAATAGAATTGGCAAAAATTAAAGGTTTTAAAGCAGTAGATATATCGGTTTTCGCGGATAATAAAGATATGCTAATATTGTTAATTAAAACTGGTTTCAAACCTATCAGAATAGAGAATCATGCCCGATTTGATGGAGAGGATCTCATTCATTTGAAGAAATATCTATAAGATGATTTATGTTAAGACGGATTAAATGATTTCATGGCAGGAACAGTTAAAGGTTGATCAATCAGTAATCCTCATTTCTTCAAAAAATAAAGCAATAGAATATTTTA
The DNA here is from genome assembly GCA_003161815.1 of Methanobacterium sp. Lineage (GTDB taxonomy): Archaea > Methanobacteriota > Methanobacteria > Methanobacteriales > Methanobacteriaceae > Methanobacterium_A. The sequence goes on from PMNN01000272.1 coordinate 4,649, forward strand.
CAATGAGAGATATTTTAGATCAGCTATAATAACTGCTTTAACCTCACTAAACGCTTTTTTCAACTCTTTTTTTTATGAATTCCTTATTTTAAAACTGCTTCTCTAAATAGAGCAAAAATGACAACCAGGTATCCTAGTGCTCTGAGTAAAATTATTGAAATATTGTTTGAACTGGTAGCTCCCAAAAGTATTTCTAGCCATGAAATGGCGAAGAGTCCAAAACCAATCGCAACATATAACGCTAATGTATATTTTTTCAGTCTAAAAACCCAGAATCCTAAAATTACAATTATTACTCCAAAAATAAAGTTCATTAATGTGGTAGGGTCAACAGCCATCAAAATACACCTCCGCTTATTGTCAACTGTATAATCATATGAAATATTATCTATATTAAATTTTATCATCAAATCCTTATGTAATTATCAACTACATCATCATAACCACCGGACATAACCTTAACACTTTACACTTTGTAAACCCTTAACATTATGTGATAACATGGCATTAAAATCAGCTGTTGAACTTTCAGAACATAGATTAGAAATTGATAAACTTTTAAAAGAATGAAAAGTTCATGATTTAATTGATATATACAACAATTTGAATATGAGTTTTTTACCAATACTACAATTTTGTGGTACTCTATGCAAAGATAATAATTATATATGAAAAGCTTAATTATTATTTTTTTAATTTAAAAGGTTTGATACCGTATGATTCTTGATAAGATTGTAGAAGAATTCGCTAGAAACGAAGATGCAGATTTTTATGGTGTGGCCGATTTAAACCCACTTCAAGATGTTATCAGAGTTCAGGATGAAGGGATGACAAAGTATCCTAGAGCCATTAGTATGGGTATAATTCTTTTAGATAGTATTATAGACCAGTTGATCAGCAGATTTGAGCGGAATGTGATGTTAAGTTATCTTCAACACTATGAAATCACTAATCAGCGACTAGATCTTCTAGCGGCGCGATTAGCGAGCAAAATACAGAAATTAGGTTATGAAGCTTTTCCGATGCCAGCATCCGGGAGGGTGGATGATGAAAAGATCTGTGCTGTTTTTTCACATAAATTAGCTGCAAATCAGGCCGGGTTGGGATGGATTGGGAAGAGTTGCCTTCTAATAACTCAAGAAGCAGGTCCTAGAGTGCGTTGGGTAACAGTACTTACAGATGCTCCATTAAAAGTAAGTGAGGGAAGAATTCAAGAGGAATGTAGTGATTGTAGAGAGTGTGTGGAAATATGCCCTGTAAATGCATTTACAGGGAAGCCCTTCCATGAAAATGAACCCCGAGAAACACGATATGATGCTCGTAAATGTGAAAAATACCTATATCCTAATGAAAAAGAGTCATCTGTTTGTGGCTTATGTATATATGTTTGTCCACATGGGAGAAACAAATAAGAATAAACTGTAAAATTCTATACCGAATAACTTGTTAAAAAAAAGATAAAAAAAATAAAAAAATTTATTGAATTGTGATTTGATTAACTTAATATTTACTGATAAATTATTCTGCGTCGATCATTTCGCCGTATTCAACTTCTATTTCACAGCCTTTAGGACCGCAACAAAAGTGTTGTAAATCAAATTTTACTTGCATTTTATTTCACCTCAATTACTTTATACTATGGAATTGTAACTAATTCTATTTAAATTAAGTATAGACAATAAAGTTATATACTAACATTTATGTAAGTATGGAAATGTTAAACTTATTTTCATCATAATAACACATTAAATACTATTACTTTTTGGATGATTTATCATTTTTTTTATACGTGAAATAAAATTTAAATTTTTTTAAATAATTTACTTTTATAAATTTACTAGAAGGACGTTTATTTTCAACGTAAAGTTTTCCTTCCAATTTCATTAATTTTTTTTTAATTTTTTAGAATGAGGGTATCTCTTAACGTATACTTTTATTTTTTATTTCAAATTATAAGGAATTCCCGTATTCATTCTTACTTTTTTTTTCAAGAATTTGTAAGCTGATATTCTTTTTCAACAATGATGTCATAGCTATGTTTAATTCATTAACAGCGCATATGATTGAATTTTTAAATCAGAAAATACTATTTACTTGTTCTTTACTAACAGATTCTCTGAGTTCTTTCATTAAACTTTCAGTTGAAGCATAGCAGTATGCATCAGATGACATCAAGGGTTTTGTTTAAAATTGATTCATAATTTAGCATATGATGTCTACTGTAACCGTTTTGTCCACAAAACACTTTACTTTGCGTTCAAAAATGTCCTCTTAACCTGGATATTCTTCAAAATAAAAAATAATTAATACGATAATTTAATTAAAATTATGTGGAGTTTCGATTTTATTTTTTATAATAATTAACATGTTATAAATTTTATTATTAATTTCTTATCTCATTCAATAGTAAGTAATATCAATAAGCTACCATAGTATTCTATCATAAATAAAAAATTTGGAGGTGATAATATGAATAAGAACATGCAAAAAGGAATTGCATTACTTGCAATGACTTTCGCTTTTGCAATAATACTCTCAGGAACAGTAGCAGCAACTAATCCTGTTAATGCCACTAATATTACTAATGCTACAAATAATATTAATACTATAACAGCAGATCCAGCCTCAGTGAGTTTATTTGATACTCCTAGTACTAGTATGCCTAACGTGAATCAGCAATTCTATTACGATATCGGATTGGGTAATTATGTTGGTCCGGATCCTGCGACTGGTGTAACAGTATATGCTCCGATACCTGCAGGTATGACCTACAACAGTTACACTGCATCTCAGGGTACTTATAATAGTACTACCGGTATTTGGAATGTGGGAACCATCCTCAAAGGGAGTATAGCAGAGTTAGCTCTTTATGTTACCCCTACAGCATCTTTAGCCGGTACACACGTGAATGGTAACGCATTTGAATATCAAACCACACCTAACCCTAATGGTCCACAAACACAGAGTAACCAAGTATACATTCCTAAAGCCTATTTGAATATATATAAATTCACGAATAATACCACGCCTAACGTGGGTCAACAATACTATTATGGATTAGCCGTCACCAACCAGGGACCGGATAATGCAACTGGAGTTCAAGTATCCGATCTTATACCAACTGGTTTAACCTTTAACAGTTATACTGCATCTCAAGGGACCTACAATAGTACTACTGGAATATGGAATATTGGAAATATATTGAACGGTGCAGGTGCTTCGATACAATTATTTGTTACGCCTACAGCAAGCGTTGCTGGCAACAATGTAACTAATACTGCTAATATCACCAATGAGGATCAATATGATCCAACACTACCAGATAATACTGCTAATGTTACGGTTCATGTACCACTCGCAGATGTCTCGGTAAATAAATTAACTAGTAATTCTAAGCCTAATGTGGGTCAGCAATTCACTTACACAGTAACCGCCACAAATAACGGTCCAGACACTGCAACCGGTGTTCAGGTAACCGATCTTATACCAACTGGTTTAACCTTTAACAGTTACACCGCCAACCTTGGTACTTACAATAGTACAACGGGTATCTGGAATATTGGAACACTCCTAAACGGTACCAACGTAGTGTTACATCTCTTTGTAACCCCAACAGCATCTGTTTCAGGTCATACAATAATTAACACCGCAACTAAAACCGCTCAATATGAATATGATCCAACCATGCCAGATACAGCTAATG
>PMNN01000100.1 GCA_003161815.1 Methanobacterium sp.
GAGTGGCTGAAAATAATTAGAACCGTCCTAATTTTTTATGATTCAAGAATTGAGGAATTAAAAGAAGAAATTAATAATGATAAATTCAGTCCTAATTTACTTAAAGAGTAAAAACTAAATTTAATTTAAATAAAATCAAATTTTTTAGATAATTATAATTGAAGAATAAGATTTATTATAATCTAATTTTTTATTTATTCACTAAAATTTTACTTTGAATCTTAATTATAATATTCAGGGAGAACTCTAAATTGCAGGATAAATGTGGTANNCACAGAGGACAGGAATCTGCAGGTATATCCACTTATAATGGTGTGGAAATGTCCACTTATCGTGGTATGGGTTTGGTGTGTGATGTTTTTAACAATGATAACCTGGATGCACTCTGGGGAAATGTGGGTATAGGTCATGTCAGATACTCTACTACTGGTAAATCATTAATTGAAAATAGCCAACCATTCGTCAGCGAATTTGAATCCGGCACTATCGCTATAGCTCATAATGGAGATATTATTAATTCAATGGAGCTTAGAAGAGATTTAGAATGTAATGGACATGAATTCCGCTCCACAACGGATTCTGAAGTCATATGCCATCTTTTAACAATTGAATACTCCAAGAATGGAGATATGGTTGAAGCCATGCAAAAAGTCTCCAAAAAACTTATAGGTTCATACTCCCTCGTTATACTCATAAATGATGAACTCATGGTTGTTAGAGATCCAATTGGAATTAAGCCATTATCATTGGGAAAGATGGATGGCATGACGATGGTTGCTTCTGAAACCGTGGCGTTTGATGTGGTTGGTGCTGAATATGTTCGTGATGTGGATCCCGGTGAAATACTAGTCATAAATGATGAAATAAAAAGTTATCGAATGCTTCAAGATAAAAACACTCGCCGAGCACATTGCATGTTTGAATATGTTTACTTCGCCCGTCCGGATAGTACTTTGGATGGTAAAAATGTTTACGATGTGAGATTAAATATTGGAAGAGCTTTATGGCATGAATATCCTGCAGATGCTGATGTAGTTATGCCAGTGCCTGATTCAGCCATCACTGCTGCCATTGGTTATTCTCGTGAATCAGGATTACCTTATGGTGAAGGACTCATAAAAAATCGTTACATCGGCCGAACGTTTATCATGTCCACTCAAGAGGAAAGGGAAACATCAGTAAGACTTAAAATGAACCCTGTAAAATCAGAGTTGGAGGATAAACGGATAATATTAGTGGATGATAGCATTGTTAGAGGTACAACTTCTAGGGCTTTAGTTAATGTTTTAAGGTATGCTGGTGCTAAAGAAATCCATTTAAGAGTAGGATGTCCTCCTATAATATCACCATGTTATTATGGAATAGCTATGGCTACTCGAAAGGAGTTAATAGCCTTTGATAAAAATGTGGAGGAAATTCAGAAAACATTAGGCGTGGATTCTCTTGGTTATCTTAGCTTGGAATCGTTAGTTAAATGCATAGGTATAAAAAAAGGTGAATTATGCACGGGATGCCTCAATTGCGAGTATCCTACTCCGCCTCCAAAGAATATTGATGAATACGAAGCATATCGATGCTGAAAAAAATATAAACATTTAATTAAGAATTAAAAATTTTTCATAAATTTGATGGATCTTACAAATTTACTAGGTTTTTTTTTAACTAATTTTTAAAAAAATATTTAATATAAGAGGATGTTGGTGGTTTAAATAGTGGAATTATTATCTCCAGCAGGAGATTTCGCAGCTTTAAACGCGGCAATCATGAATGGAGCTGATTCGGTTTATCTTGGTATTGTTGGATTTAATCTGCGAGCTCACCACGGTAATTTCCAAGTTAAAGATTTAAAAGACGCTGTTAAACGCTGTCATGACTCTAATGTAAAGTTATACGTCTGTACCAATACTATTATGAAGGATAAAGATATTGAGAATCTGAAAAAAGTAATGCCCCATATAAAATCGGCTGATGCAGATGCAATCATCGCTTCTGATATGGGTGCTCTAAGTGTTGCCCGTGAAAATAGTGTGAAGGTTCATATGAGTGTCCAAGCAAACATATCCAATTTAGAGGCTTTAAAACTCTATAAGGAATTAGGAGTAAATAGAGCCATACTCTCCCGTGAATTATCCTTAAATGAGATTAAACTAATTAAAAATAAAAGTCCAATTGAAGTGGAGGTTTTTGTGCATGGAGCCATGTGCCTCGCTGTCTCTGGCCGGTGCTTTTTGAGTTCTTATTTCCATGATAAAAGCGCGAACTGCGGTGAATGCCTCCAACCCTGCCGACGAGAGTGGAAACTAGTACCCCAAGATGGATTAAAAACAGAAAATGAATATTTGGAAATAGATCATACACAGGAAGATGGATATCATCTTTTAAGCCCACGGGATATTTGTATGGTGGAATACCTCCCTGAATTAATTGAATCAGGAATCGATGCTTTCAAAATCGAGGGAAGATCCCGGGCAGCGGATTATGTAGCTACTGTAACCCGTGTTTATCGGGAGGCTATAGATACTTACCTTAATAGGAATTGGGGAGTAAATGAAAACTGGATAAGTGATCTTAAAAAAGTGTATAATCGTGGTTTTGACACGGGATTCTACTTTAAATCACCTTATAAAACCAGTGAATATAATCAATCCACTCATATGAAGAAAGATATCGCGTTAATTTCTAATTATTATTCACATGTATCAGCTGCGGAATTAATACTCCACGATGATTTGGATTTGGGTGATGAATTAATAATAACTGGCCCCACCACTGGATCAATTACATTAAAAGCAGAATCCATGCAAATTAATGGTGAAAATGTAGTTAAAGCCTTTAAAGGTGAAAGAGTCGCCGTCCATGTTAAAGATAAAGTACGAAGGAATGATATTGTTTATAAACGAATAAAAAAAGATGTAAGTAAATAAATGATTTTCTATTTATTCAATTTTTTTTTAAAAAATATTTTAAAATGGAAGAAGGAATAAATAACAAATCATAACATGCATTTCAGTGTTAAAATGATTATACAGGGATAGGAGATGATGGAATGGTTAAAGTCAAAGATGCCATGGAGAAAAATGTGTTAAAATTTCATATAGATGATAAGATAATCGATATTGCGCAGAGTTTAAGAGAGAATAGAGTTAGCGGAGCACCAATTGTTGATAATGATAATAAAGTAATTGGAATAATTAGTGAAGGGGATATAATGAGGCTTCTGGAGGTTCATTCACCCCGTTTAAATCTTTTATTACCATCACCATTGGATTGGATTGAATTACCTATACGCATGAAGTATGAATTTGATGAAATAGCAGAGGATATGAATAGGGCAGCTTCAGTACATATAAGTGAAATCATGACCAAAAAAGTCATCACCATAAAGGAAGATGACGATATTTCCGACGCTGCCAAGTTAATGGATACACATAGTGTTAATAGATTACCCGTCGTAGATGATGAAGCTAAATTGTTAGGCATAGTAACACGGGGTGACCTAATAAGTGCTCTGGTGAGAATTTAAATGAGTAAAACCAAGCGCATTGCCATTTATGGTAAAGGAGGGATTGGCAAATCCACCATAGTCTCCAATATAGCCGCAGCCTACGCTGAAAATCATCAAGTACTAGTTATAGGTTGTGACCCTAAGTCTGACACCACCCGCACCTTAGTGGGAAGTAGAATACCCACAATACTAGACGTGCTTAAAGAGAAAAAGGAAGCAACCGCGGATGAAATCATCTATATTGGATATAAAGAAGTGAAATGCGTGGAGAGTGGTGGACCGAAACCGGGAGTAGGATGCGCTGGACGAGGCGTTATAGTAGCCATGAATTATTTAGAAAGAATAGGCGCATTCAATGATGAATTAGACGTGATCATCTACGATGTACTAGGTGATGTGGTATGCGGTGGATTTGCAGTTCCTTTACGTGAGGATTACGCTGATGAAGTTTACATTGTAACATCCGGAGAGTACATGGCTTTATATGCAGCTAATAATATTTGTAAAGGTATACATAAACTTAAAAGCCGTTTCGGGGGAGTAATCTGTAATTGCCGTGGCATTGAAAATGAATTAGAAATCGTAAATGCATTCGCTCGTAGAATGGATAGTAAAATTATTGGAATCATCCCCCGAAGCGAATTAGTCACGAGAAGCGAAATAGAAGCTAAAACAGTTGTAGAGAAATACCCGGAATCAGAACAAGCGAATCATTATAGGGAATTAGCTGAAACTATTTACTGTAATGAGGAATTTACAATCCCTGAGCCCATGGAAATGGATGAATTCGAAGAGTTCATGATGGGAAACGCAGATTTTAGGCGTAATTTACTAAATAAAAAATAATTAATATTATTTTTATTTTTCAAAATTTTTTTCTCCATAAAATAAACTTCATTAAAAAAAATTAATTTTCTTAAATATACGGGTAAATTAAACGATTTTTTTTCCGTTAAATTGTTTAAATCATTATGAGCCGGATTTAAACTTTTTCGATATTTTCACCACATTCGGGACAAAATTTCATGTTTTCATCAACGGTTGCATTGCATTTAGGACAGGTTTTACTTTTTTTTGCTTTAAGTCTGCTTCTTATCTCAGCATTAGAAATTCCAGGACCAGGTTTATCTTTATCAGGTTTATCCTTTGAATCGGGTTCCACGATACCAATGGGATAGATTAAACCTCTTAATCGACCTCCAAATGCTAATACGTAGGTATTAACTAATATTGAAATTAGGAAAAATTCTCCAAATCTTACAAATGCGTTAGTTCCTAAAATATTTATGGGATTAAATGCTGAAGAGATTACTAAACTCAATAATTGGGCGATTATGGTGTATATCACCAAGTAAACAAGATAATTTTTCCAGCCAATGGTTTTAATCAACTTAAATATATTTTTAAAATCGAATGCAGCTGCAAAACGATCTTGATGGGCCATGTTGGCTAATCCTATGAAGAATGCAATATTGACTATAAAACCTACAATGAGCAGAATTATCGAACCCGATGGATTTGTTATTAAATTAATCGTAGTGAACTTGTGTATTGAGGTCAATATCAGTACCACCTCGATTGGAAAAAAGTATTAATATTAGGTGCTTTATCATTTCTAAACTTCTTAGTAATCCCGGCATTTGCTACTGGATACTTTTTAAGAGTAATGGTGCGTATCTCATGTTTTAAATTAAAAGAGAAGAATACTTTAAAAAAAAATCTTTCATTAAAAAAAATTATTTGAAGAGAAACTTATTTTTTTATAAAAATTTACGAGACTTGGTAAAATAATACTCTTGGTGGTATAATAAACTATTGTAGATTTCTACACCCAAATTTTAATATTCAAATTAAATCCTCTAAATAATTCACTTTTAAACCCAATTTTTCTAAGGCATTAATAATGGAATTCTTTGAATCTATGTATTCTTTGAAGAATAAAAGATGAGATTCACATTTACAATCTGAACATCCAAAATTTTTGGCTCCGACTCCCATTTCGGCTATTTCAGATGCTATTGTACACTCCCATTTAAAGTTACCACTTGTGAAGAGGACGTCTTTGATTTCAGCATTTTCGCATGCTAAAAGATAATCAATATGCCAATACAATTTTTTATCATCTCTAAGATGTCTTCTAATACGGGTTTCCAGGGAATTAAGTGCTGAGCCAACGTATACATAGTATCCGTTCTTGAAACTTTTTTCACCTAGTTTACCTATAGTAACTCTAGAATCTTGTTTTAAGTGGATTAATAGGCAATATGTACCTTTTAATGGCTTTTTATTTGACATCACCATTCCTTTCCCTTAAATTAAAAAATAAAATTAAAATTTTTTGAGATATAATTTTAATTATAAGTTATGTGTATATGAAATTTTTAATAATAAAGTAAAAAATTTAGAGATTAGTAAGGGTGAAAAATTTTATGGAATACTCTTTCATTGTTGAAGGCCATCCGAATATCACTTCAAAGCATAGAACTACTTTTGAAGTTACCATGGATGAGGATATAGGGTTAAGAGCTGATTGTATTATTGGGGTTTCATCACCTTGTAAACTAAAAGATTTACCCCGTGAATTATTAGATGCTATAAGGAGTGAGGATACTCTTATTAGAATTCAGCTTGAGACTGATAATGCTGTTGATATGATTAAGGGTTATGGGCATCCGTCGTTAACTTTGGATCATCCCTCGGATATGGTTTGCAGAAAAAGTGATTTTACTTGCGGCAGGACGTTGATGATACGTGCGGATAAAGCTGCTTGTGATCTTAAACGGGAGTTAGTAGGGGATTTGAGATCGGGTAAAACTCTTAAGGTAACGATAATAGTTGAATAAAAGTAGATTTTATAAAAAAAAGAGTGGGATGCAGGGGACGGGATTCGAACCCGCGAAGGGCTACCCCACTAGGCCCTCAACCTAGCGCCTTTGACCGCTCGACCACCCCTGCTAAAAAAAATTTAATCTAAAAATAATATTTTAATGAATTTAGCGTTAAGTATACAGTCATTTTTAGTTTTCCATATTTAAATCTTATCCCTTTAAATTATAAAATGATTTTAATTTAAATAAATATGAAAATTAAAAATTAGATAATCCCCAAATTTTTAGGGGAGAGACTTCTCATGGATGCTGTGAAAAAAACTGATGGTGGAGTGCTAGTGGATATAGATGTCTCACCTAATTCGAAGAAGTTTGAAATTTCTGGTTATAATGAGTGGAGGGGTGAGATTGAAGTGAGAATCACGTCGGTTCCTCAGAAAGGTAAAGCTAATAAGGAAATTATAAAAGAATTTTCTAAGTTAACTAAATCACTGGTTGAAATTATCTCGGGTCTTAAAAGTCGGCATAAGACTTTGAAAATTTATGATATATCTAAATCTGAGTTTTTAGAAGTTATTAAGGGGGAAATAAGGTAATAATAAATAAAATTAGAGTTATTTTTTTTATTAATAAGTCAAAAGTATTTTATAAACGTCAACACATCATCTAACAATAGAGTATTGGTTTTTTGTAGACTCCATAAAATTTTTTTAGCTTATAGTATTACTGAGTATGGGTTTAGTGTTGAATAAAAAAATTTATGAAAATCGCTTGATTTCGTGTCTTGAATTATTGAATTATGGTTTGGTAATCCTTATTTATGATCGTTAAGTGTATCTTAGCGGCACATTAGGAATTTGTAAATGAGTGGTTTTATTATTGTAACTTATTAAAGTATTAATAATAGCAATAGCAAAAAAATTTAAAGTTATAAATTTTTTTATTTTTATCTCAAAAATAAGTCCTTCAAATTATCCGGTGAGTATAATAATTCAGCTTCATTTATAGCCTTAAAATCATCATCTTTGACATAATGGAGTGTTTTGTTAATTACTTGAAGAGTGGAATTTATTAATAAACTGGGTAAACTAACTCTAACTACACCGTATTGTCTTAAATCATTAACGGAGAATTTTTCAATGTTATAGGGCATTCCAGCTGCAATACTTATGGGGCCTTTAACTTTTCTTGTAATTTGTTCAACTTCATCCTTAGTTTCCACATAGATTATAAATGCTATATCCGCCCCTGCATTTAGATACTTATTAGCACGTTTTATGGCAATCTTTAGACCTTCACTTCTATTTTCGGCTGTTTTTAAGGCGTCTGTTCGACTGTTGATTATGAAATCAGGATTTTTTTCCATTTCAGCTGTTCCACTGCGGATATTATTTTTTGAATCATTAAATCATCATCCACCACTGATACAGTATTTTTATCTCTGGGATTTGATCCTCTAAGTTAAGACCAGCTACTCCTGCATCCATAAATCTTTTCCCTGTTTCAGTTACTGCTTCAGGACCGCCATATCCATCTTCAGCATCCGCCATAATGGNNTACGCGTCCATTCAATATTTTCATCTAGAGCGACGTTAATCTCCTTTTTATAACCAGCTGCAATTGAAAAACTGTAACCTGAACATTGAACAGCTTTAAATCCTGTATTTTCAATTAATTTAGCGCTTATGGGGTTATAAGCATCGGGCATAACTAATGTTTCATCAGAATTTAAGAGTTTTTTAAGATTTTTGCTTTTATCCATACTTATTATTCCATTTAAATTTCTTTTATATATAAAAAAAAGGAAATCCTCAATCTAATTCAATAAATTAAAAAAAAGAGTATGATTCAGGGGATTTTTTAGTTTAAGGTTAATTTATTAATGAATTCTTTGTTTGCTATGTACCATTCAATTGTTTCACGCATAGCATCTTCAAAACTCCATTGTGGTTTCCATCCGAGTTCTCTGATTTTGGATGAGTCTAATGAGTAACGGCGATCATGTCCTAATCGGTCATCCACATATTTTATCAGACTTTCAGATTTGCCTAGGATTTCTAATATTAGTTGGGTTATTTCTAAGTTGGTTTTTTCGTTTCCACCGCCAATATTGTAAACTTCTCCTAATTTTCCATTGTTTAATACAACATCTATACCGAGAGAGTTGTCTAACACATATATCCAATCTCTAATATTCTGACCGTCACCGTATACGGGTAGTGATTTATCATTCATAGCATTCATTATGAATAGTGGGATTAATTTTTCAGGATATTGATAGGGTCCGAAGTTATTACTGCTTCGGGTAATAAGAACTGGTATATCATAGGTCTTGTAATAGGCTTTTACTAGTACATCTGCTCCGGCTTTACTTGCTGAGTAGGGGCTGCTGGGATCAATATTGCTGTTCTCAGTGAAAGATCCATTATCTATACTACCATATACCTCATCCGTGGAGATTTGGAGATACTTCTCTACATCATACTTCCTCGCGTATTCTAGGAGATTATAAGTGCCCAGTACATCTGTTTTAACAAAAATGCTAGGGTCTTCTATTGATCTATCAACATGCGTTTCTGCGGCAAAATTCACTACTAAATCACAGTCTTTCATAGCAATCTTAACATCATCTTCGTTTCCGATATCTCCTTTTATAAACTGGATTTCACCAAGTATTTCCTTTAGATTAGCCTTATTCCCAGCGTAGGTGAGTTTATCTAGAACTGTAATTTCATAATCATAATTATTATAGATGTAATGAGTGAAATTAGACCCAATGAATCCGGCTCCACCTGTTATTAAGATCTTCATAGTATCAATCACCTTTATTTAACAATTTAAATAAATTTATCCTATTTTGTTTTTATCCATGGCTTTTACCTGGCGTTAATAACCAATCATATGGAATTTCCTTGGTATCTGCAGGTAACCGGTATTCATCAGGCTCATCGTAATTGTAAGGTAAAGTGGGTACACTTATAAAGTAAGCTGTTTCTGTGCCAATACCCTTGAAACCGTGATATACAAATGGGGGAACGCTGATGAGCATTGGATTTTTCTCACCCACGAAGAATTCATTCAATTCCTTGTAGGTAGGTGAATCCTCCCGAGCATCGTACAGGGCAACCTTCATCATACCATGAATACATGTAAAATTATCGGTTTGTT
>PMNN01000120.1 GCA_003161815.1 Methanobacterium sp.
AAAAGCACTACCCATAATCTTAAAAACATGAACACACAAAAGGATATGAGCGTTCTTTTTTATATAAAATTTTTTAAGAACATGTATTTAGCCTATTTAAATAAAATAAAATTATAACAGTTAATTCAATGATGAAATTAATAAATAATATGTCATCTAATTTTAAAATTCTAAAATGGATTACTCCGGTTTTAATAGATAAATATATGAAATTTAGCAAAAAATAATACTCAGCCATATTTAATGTGATTAAATGAATGAATCAAAGTTAAAGCTGCAATTGGATAATATCATAAACAATCTGGCCAAAATAGTCGGTGTAGATGGAAGCCTAATTGTTGATGGAAATGGTGAAATATTATCTCACAACGTACTACAGGATGCAGATATAGATTTATTCGGACCCATGGCACATGTAATCACTAGTTCCTCCAAGAGGTTAACTAATTTTACAAATCAGGGAGAAATAGAAAGAGTATTAGTTGAATCTCGACGTGGTAAAGCACTTTTCTTGCATCTGGGAAATGTTAATTTCATTGTACTAATGAACACTAAGGCCAATATGGGGATGGTGATGATTTCCTCCAAAAAAGCCGCTGAAAGTATCATAGAACTTACTAAGAATCTAACTCCGATACAGCTGGAGGAGCAGACGGTAGAAACATCAACTGAAGGAAATATAATTGAACCATCAATATCAGGACAAGTATCTGAAAAGACATCTCAAGAATCAGTGCCGATGGAAGAAATCTCAATAAAAGAATCAAAACCAGAAGCAAAAATCGAAAAACAATTAACAGAAATATTAGATGCACCGTTAGAAGCATTAGAAACATCAGAAATCAGCATACCTATTATAAGACCTCCTATAGCCTTTCCTCAACTGGAAAAAGTAAATGAAATACCTGAAAACGAGTTAGAACGATCCGAACTAATCTTAACAATTTATGAATCCATCCTAAAAGCCATGTCCATCGGAGCTAGTAAAATCATGGGTGTAGCACCAGCTCGAGGACTTACCCGTAAATTTCTACCCACCAAGGAATGTGAAAAGCTCTTGAAGGGGGTTGATGTTAAAAACAATTCCACAATAGATTTCGATAAAATAAGGGAAAATGCAGAGAAAATGCCGTTATCTGAAAGAGAAAACAGCTTCATAGAAGATTTCACTAAAATTATAGCGATTATCACTGAAAACTATGGGAGAGTGATGGGTTACTCTGCCTTTCGAGGCATGGTGCGACCTGAATTTAAAATTATAAAAGAATCCTATGGTACAATTATAAATGAACTGAAAATCAAGGATAAAATACACCCAGAACTCCTTGATTTATTATAACCAAAAAAAAAATTTTACAATTAATTTACTAAAAAATTTATTCTAAATTTTAACTTTTCATCTAGGATAAAAATTTTATAAAAATTTGTTATTTTACAAATAAAGAATTAAAAGTTATAATCTTTCTACATTACTTTTTTTTAACTTTAATTAGAAATATAATATTAAATTATAAAAAATCAATATCAAAAATAAATAAGGAAATGGTGATTTTAACATGAATGGACCATGGGTTGAAAAATACCGACCAAAGACCTTAGATGACGTAGTGGGTCAAGATAATATTATTCAAAGACTTGAAAGATACATTAGAGAAGGCAGTTTGCCTAATCTCATGTTCACAGGCCCGGCCGGAGTGGGAAAAACTACTACAGCCCTAGCTCTAGGCAAAGCACTTTTAGGAGAATATTGGAGACAAAACTTTTTAGAATTAAACGCGTCTGATGCTAGGGGAATAGATACGGTAAGACATAATATTAAAAACTTCTGCCGATTAAAAGCTGTAGGATCACCTTTCCGGATAGTATTTCTGGATGAAGTGGATAACATGACAAAAGACGCTCAACACGCCCTCCGAAGGGAGATGGAAATGTACACTAAAACAGCTTCATTCATTCTCTCCTGTAA
Source organism: Methanobacterium sp. (assembly GCA_003161815.1). GTDB lineage: Archaea > Methanobacteriota > Methanobacteria > Methanobacteriales > Methanobacteriaceae > Methanobacterium_A. Next base: position 1,967 of record PMNN01000120.1, read on the forward strand.
CTACTCCTCCAAAATTATTGATCCAATCCAATCCAGATGCGCTATTTTCAGATTCGCACCAGTAAAAGGACATCAAATTATAAAGAGACTGGAAGTAATAGCTGAAGCAGAAAAAATTAAAGTCACACCTAATGCCCTGGAAAGTATAGTATACTTTGCAGAAGGAGATATGAGAAGAGCTGTAAACATTCTACAGTCATCATATTCATTAGGGGAGGCTATTACCGAGGAAAACGTTCACGAGGTCGTATCTAAAGCCAAACCCCAAGATGTTAGGAAAATAATTAACAAAGCCCTAGAAGGGAATTTCATAGAAGCCCGAGATCTTTTAAGAGAAGTTATGGTAGTTCAGGGCACTAGTGGAGAGGATTTAGTAACTCAGATTTACCAAGAAGTATCCCGCATGGCTAGAGACGGCATCCTCGGAGAGGACGTATATGTGGATCTAATTGAAAACATTGGAAAATATGATTACCGTATAAGAGAAGGATCAAATCCTAGGATTCAACTAGAAGCTCTTTTAACTAATTTTCTATTTAAAGCAAATGCAAAATAACTGAAAATAATGGAAAATAAAGGCAGAAAATAATGTTATGGACAATTAAATACAGCCCTAAAAACTTTAAAGAAGTGCTAGGGAATAATAAGGCCAAAGAAGAGATTTCAGAATGGATTGAAAAATGGCTTAATAATCAACCCCAGAAACCATTACTAATGGTGGGTCCACCCGGAACAGGTAAAACAACTCTGGCCCACTTGGCAGCCGAGGAATTCGCTGACCATATAGAGCTTAACGCCAGTGATAAAAGATCCTATGATATACTACTCGGAACAGTGGGCGAAGCATCAGCTACTGGATCCCTCTACAATCAAGGTTTAAAACTAATAATACTAGATGAAGTGGATGGGATACACGGAACCGATGACCGGGGAGGAATCCGGGCTATTTCCAAAATCATAAAGGAAGGACACCATCCCTTAGTTATGATGGCTAACGATCCATACAGTAAAAGAATAAAAAGCCTTAAAACTAAATGTGAAGTTATAACCATTAGAAAAGTTCATACTAACTCTATTGTAGCTCTTCTCAAAAGAATCTGCGCAAAAGAAGGGGTTGAATTTGAAGAATATGTTCTAAGAACTCTAGCTAAAAGATCTAAGGGTGATTTAAGGTCAGCCATTAATGATTTGGAGATAATAGCTCGGGGAAAGGAATCTATAACCACTGAAGACTTGGAAATAATATCCCAAAAGGATGATATACATAACATATTTGATTCTGTAAGAACAGTGCTTAAAAGCAAAAATCCCCGGCGAATAAAAGAAGCAATGCGAGTAGAAGCCGACCCCGCCTTCATGTTGGAGTTAATCACCGAAAATATCCCACGGGAATACGAGAAAAAACATGAAATCCAAGACGCCTATGAAATGATCTCCCAAGCAGATATTTACTTGGGAAGAGCTTTCCAAACCCGAAACTATGGTTACTGGAAGTACTCCTATGATCTAATGAGTTTAGGCGTAGCATTAGCCAAGGATGAAACATATAAGAAATTCGCTCGATTTGCCAACTCATCGGTTTACACTATGCTCTCTAAAAGTCGAGCTAAAAGAGATTTACGAGAACGAGTCGCGGAGAAGATTGGTGAAAAAACTCACACATCCCATAAAGTAGCGAAGGAACAGTTCCCATATTTGGAGATCATGTTTCAGGATAACGAGTTAGCTTGGGAATTAGCGGAATACTTCAGATTAGAGAATGATGAAGTTAAGTTATTCAGGTCCCGTAAAATAAAGAAACCCAAAACAATCCGATCAAAAACAATAAAAAAAGAAAATAAAGTATCTGATTCTAAAAAAATAGAAGATAAAAAAATTAAAGAGAAAGCAACTCCTCCACAATCCCATGTTAAAAAAACAAAATCCTCTACAACTAAAGAAATCATTAAAAAAGAGGGTAAAATAGAAAATCCAGTGAAACTGAAATCTGATAAAAAGGATTCTAAATCTAATAAAAAAGAAAAGCAAGTTTCATTATTCAGCTTCAAATAAAATCTTATCATATTGGAACTTCAAAGTTAAATGGATTACGTTTAAAATTTTTTTTTTAATTCTATAATTAAATAATACTATTCAAAATATTTAGTACTTCTATTAAATTACCACCTAGAAACCTATTTAAAATTCATCTCTTATTTGGCAATCGTTCACATGATTTACGTAGTTGCATATAAAAAATCAGATCTTTCC
>PMNN01000202.1:0-3349 GCA_003161815.1 Methanobacterium sp.
CGCAACGCTGACATATCAAACATGGTCATCATTGAAGGCAAAAACGGAATCATCATCGCAGATCCTCTTGTTTCAAAGGAAGTGGCGAGTGCAGCATTGGATCTTTATTATCAACACCGTCCTAAGAAGCCGGTGGTCGCGGTTATCTACTCCCACAGTCATGTTGACCATTGGGGTGGCGTGAGGGGCGTAGTCTCAGAAGATGATTTCAAGGCCGGCAAGGTCAAGATCTATGCACCAGAAGGCTTCCTGGAAGCTGCGATCTCGGAAAACATCCTGGCCGGCACTGCTATGAATCGCCGTGCTCAATACATGTACGGCAGCCTACTGCCTGCCAGCCCCAATGGACAGGTGGGTGCAGGCCTGGGAATGACTGCATCGTCTGGTAACATCACCCTAATCCCCCCTACCAACTTCATAACCAAGACTGGGCAGAAAGAGAACATTGCCGGCCTGGATTTCGAGTTCCTGTTGGCGCCTGACACTGAGGCCCCTGCAGAGATGCATTGGTATATCGAGCAGTTAAAAGCTGTTACCGCGGCGGAAAACTGCGTCCACACCATGCACAACACCTATACGCTTAGGGGAGCCAAGATCAGAGATCCATTGGCCTGGTCTAAATACTTGGACGAAACCATGGCTATTTGGGGTGAAAAGGCAGAGGTTATGTATGGGTTTCACCACTGGCCGGTTTGGGGCAAGAAACGCGTTCTCGAGATGCTCAAAACGGCTCGGGACGGTTACCGCTATATAAACGATCAGACTTTACGATTGGCTAACCACGGCTACACCATGTTGGAAATTGGCGAGATGATCGAACTTCCCACTGGATTGGCTCAGCACTGGTCTATCCGGCCATATTACGGTAGTATGAGCCACAATGCTAAAGCTACTTATGTTAAGTATCTGGGTTGGTTCGACGCAAATCCTGCCAATCTGAATGTTTTGCCTCCGGTGGAGGCCAGCAAGAAGTATGTGGAGTTCATGGGCGGCGCCGACGCGACTCTCAAGAAGGCCCGAGCTGCTTTTGATAAAGGTGAATATCGTTGGGTGGCTGAGGTGGTGAACCGTGTGGTTTTTGCTGACCCTAAAAATGAAGATGCCCGGGAGCTTCAGGCTGACGTGCTGGAACAGTTAGGATACCAAGCTGAGAATGGAACCTGGCGTAACTTTTATCTTACAGGTGCAAAGGAGCTGCGAGAAGGAGTTAATCCCTTTCAGATTCCCATTACTACCACTCCAGATTCCATTAGGGCCATGACCCTAGACATGTTTTTCGACTATCTGGGTGTGCGTTTGAATGGTCCCAAGGCAGCAGACAAGAATATTACCTTGAATTTTGACTTTACGGACACAAAGGAAAAGTATGTCCTGAGTTTGAGGAATGGTGTTTTAAATCATAGGCCTCAAACCCAGGTTGAAGACGCAGACGCCTCCATAATCATGACCCGGGCGGAGTTGAATAAATGGATCTTGGGTGAATCTACTATGGACCAGGAGATCAAATCTGGTGCCGTTAAGATCGAAGGCAAAATGGAAGTGTTGGGCGAACTGTTGGCCTTAATGGACACGTTTAATGTGTGGTTCAACATCGTTACTCCTTAAATAAGTTATCATTATTCATTAATTTTTTTTGGGAATGTCAAAAACTTGAAAAAAAAATAATTATTATTTAATTTAAATGCACATTAAATATTGATACTTATGGATTAGCAGTAAAAGCCGGAGAATTATGAAATATCCCTTGCGGATGCTAGTGTGCAGCAGATTATTGTTTTCCCGTGATTTGATACTGGTTTCTTAAATTTTTATCCCTCTCTTGATCTCAGAGAAGCCCAGAACTCTATTAATTACGCCTGAAATCAACGGGTTTGGATTAAAGTTCTTATGCTGATAAATGTGGGAGTTGTAAATATAGAATCAAATTTTATAAAATATTTAAATAATTTTATCAAAAAAAAATTTAAAGAAAGGTTACTTTTAGGTATATTAAATACCTAAAATTAGTTTCTTTTTCTTATCATAGTCTTTATCAGTTAAAAGTCCTTTATCTCTCAATTCAGCAAGTTTTTCTAATTGTTTCACGTTATCATCGCTTAAACTAGATTTATCATCTTGTTCTGACTGATCCATATTTTCTGGATCTATCTCATCACTACCTCTTCTTTTACCTCTTCTTCTACCCCTTCTTCTGTCTCGTCTTAAAATTCCGGGCATTATAAACCCTCCTATTACATATTTATTATAAATTATAGTGTTTCATTTATTTATTTAAAGAATCCTCCAATTCATCTAGAACATCCTCTAATTCGTCTTTACTTTCTTGAACTACACATAGAGAATCTATTAGTACATCTCGAAGTTCGTTGGTAATCACCACGCCCCACATTTCATCTAGATAGTTAAAGAGGGTTTGAAGATTTTCGGGAGAGTTTTTATTATCTTCAACACTCTCTTTAACAAGTTGTACGAATGTTTCAAGTTCAACATCTAAAGTGTAGAGGTTTTCTACAGTAGCATATATGCGAGCTTCGATTTCGTCCTGTAACTCCTTTTTTAGTAGACCTTCTTCTGGTATTATCAAATCATCCATTGATTTTTCGTTTTCCATTTTAAATCACCTCGTAAATAATTTTCACAATTTAGTCTTTAATTATAGAAGAGAGATAAAATAATGAAGTTAAACAATCTATTAGTTCATCCAAATGATATTTTTGAAACGATAACTACTCCACTGAACCATCTTCTCCGTCTGAATTTCCCATTATAATAACTCTCTTAAATTTGGCTTTTTTTTACTCAATCTATTATTATGGATTTTAATTCCTAAATAATTATTGAATTTTAATAAAAAGCATAATAAATCTACGTCGGAAAAAAAATTACTTTGCTCTGAGGTTAAAAAAAAATCTAAGATTTAATAATTTTTGATAATCTAGGATATCACGTTAACCGGAACTTTTGCTTCTTTGACAACTTTTTCTGTGATGTTTTCTTNNATGGTTTTGAGTATAACATCTGCAGGTTTACCTTCTTTCATCATACTTGTAATATTAACTAATTTACATTTACCTTCACATTTTTCCTCTTCTATCCTTCCTTCAAATTTCTTAACAGCATTTTTTCCTTCTTCTCTCAGATCTTCATCGGTTTGTTCCCTAAGTTGATGTTGGGGGATAGACTTTAGGTAATCTGTATCGATCACGTATAATACAATGATATCTGCACCAATTTCATCTGCAAGGGATATTGCATGTTCACCAGCCTTTTCTGCATTTTCAGATCCATCCATAGGTACTAATATTTTCCTATTCATTTGCATTTCCTCCTAAAAAAAATAATAATAATT
>PMNN01000202.1:3366-3520 GCA_003161815.1 Methanobacterium sp.
CAGGTGAAGATGTTTTTGGTGTGCTTCTGAGCGTGGTGGTGACTTCACATGGCCAGATTTGAACTATTCTTTATTACAGCATATGGCCGTTCACCTGGCGATCTTTTACGTGTTATGCGTTTATTTCGTAATTTTTCTCTTATACTTAGGGGAT
>PMNN01000160.1 GCA_003161815.1 Methanobacterium sp.
TATTCCAACGGTAGAAAGTTATTATAAATGGTATCAAAATTAAACCAGTGATTATGCATCCCCAATTAAAAAGCAGAGCTCCTGAAGGATTCAAAGTAATGTTGCCTAGATTACTCTGCCAATCATAAAGAAGGGAATAAGGAATGGGGTACAAAGCAACCGATATGAATGTGAAGACTGTAAATGTTAAGAGTGCGATTAATCCAAATAGATTTAAAAATAACCATTTCGAATTCATATATCATTAACAAATTTTTTTTTAAATAAAATTATTTATCCTTATTTAAAATTGCTTTTTAATAAGAAATATTTAAGAGTAATTCGAGGAATATTCTGCTTTCTGATTATGCAATAGCTAAAAAACGTTATATTAACTTAATATATCGTTATATATAATGTTATTATGATTATTAAGCGTTTCCAGGCATGTTGAGCAATGTGTCATACGNNTTTACGCCAACCAAGCAGTAGAACCAACGACAATAAAAATAACATTTTTTTTTTAAATAAATTTTCAAATGAACTAGAGATATTACGTTAAAAAAAATGGGGAAAAGATTAAATGGATTTTAGGACTCTCAGTTTTACATTGAAAAAAAAATTAAAAGAAAGGATTATATAAAAAAATTGAATGGAATTTAAGTGGAAAGTATTACTGTTTAAGGATAAAATTTAAATAAAAAANNTTGGATCTGGTGGCCGAGACATTGGCTAATGATTACATGAGTAAACATCCCGGCGTGAAAATAACAGTAACCGGTGGTGATTCCGGTGTGGGTATAAACAGTGTGCGTTCTGGACAAGTGGCTATTGGAACTTCATCAAGGAATTTAACCAGTTCTGAAGCTGATGGTTTGTCACAGTATATTATGGAGAGGATGCCACTGTTATAATTGTAAATGATCAAAACACTGTAAATAGCATTTCCCTGAATCAGTTGATGAGTATTTATACGGGTAACATTACTAACTGGAAATCAATTAGGTGGAAATAATGCTCCTATTACACCAGTGACTAGAGAAGTGGGTTCAGGTACTCGAGCAGATTTTGAAGAAATAATTTTAGGTAATAACCCCTATGCACATAATGTGGTTGTGGCAGCATCTACGTATGAAGTTTCACAAACAGTGGCGGTATCTCCAAATGACTTGGGATATGTAGCTCGAAATGCTCTAGGTAGTCAATTTAAATTACTGAATGTGAATAACATCTCACTTAATCAACTGAATGTTGAGAATGGAAGTTATCCACTGAAAAGATCAATGTTATTCCTCCTTAAAGGTACACCTACGGGTACTGTTAAGGATTTCATAGACTTCAGCCTTAGTCCTGAAGGTCAATCTATAGTGAATAATGTGGAGAATGGTTCCACATCTAATAATACCACTACTCAAAACCCGGGGATAGGACCTGCCGGAGGATAAAAATAAATTATTTTTTAAAAAATTTTACATGAGTTCCTGTTCTCGGCGAGTGAACATGAAAGCAGAAGCTAATATCAGGACCAAGGCAAAAACTACTACCACTATTACATCAATATAGGTGGGTATTGCTCCATATCCCAGTATGATGTGACGTAGACCGTCTACTCCGTAAGTTAAAGGATCTAAATAAACCGCTCCTTGAAGTATGGAGGGTAGTCCTGTTACGGGGAACAACGCCCCGCTTAAAAGGAACATGGGTAACACAACGAAACTCATGATGAGGTTGAAACCTTCCAGACTATCCGTGAAAGACGCTATTAGGAGACCAACACCTGCCAATCCCACTGACAATGGAATCATGAACAAGAAGCTTAACACGAAAATAACTGGAGTCATCGTCACTCCAACTATGAAGGATAAAAGGAGTAATATTACTCCTTGAATTATGGCGGCGGTGCTGATACCAAGTGCTTTACCAAAAACAATTGATGGACGGCTTATAGGTGCTACCATGATTTCTTTCAAGAATCCATATTGCCTGTCAACAATCACTGAAACTCCTGAAAAAATAGCNNGTAATTGTAACGAACTTTAAAGCTGAACCTAATCCGTATCCAAAGATTATAAGCCATAAAAGGGGAGTTACTACTGAAGTTAATATTCGAGAACGTGCACGTATATATCTTTTCGCCTCCCTGAGCCAGATAGTATATATTCCCTCTAATTCCGGCATATTTATACACCTCTATCAGTTATAGTGGTTCCCGTGTAGTTTAGGAAAACATCTTCTAAATTAGGGTGTGTTAGTTCGATTGAGTTCACTGTAATATTGTTCTTGTTTGCAAAATTCACTAGAGTAGTTATCAGATTTTCACCCCGTTCAACCATCAATTTAATTTCAGTGTCCTCTACAAAGATTTTCTTAACAAAATCCAGATTTTCTGCTTCCTTAATGAATTTATCCGGTTCATCAACCTGTATAGTGATGGTATCGGCCTTTAATTCTCGTTTTAAATTGAGGGGAGAATCTTCTTTGATGATTTGTCCGTGGGTCATGATAGCTATTTGATCACAGAGTTTATCTGCTTCATCCATGTAGTGAGTGGTCATCAGAACGGTGATGTCTTCAGCTTTGTTTAATTTACTAATGTATCCCCATATATTTTCCCGTGTTTGAGGATCTAATCCTAATGTAGGTTCATCTAAAATAAGAACCTTAGGATGGTGNNTAGGCACACCATAGAGTGAAGCATGCATTTGTAAGTGTTCCCTTCCAGTGAGCATGTCATCTAACGCACGCGACTGGAAAACAATTCCAATAGAAGCCCTAACATCCTTAGAATTTTTCACAACATCATATCCATTCACTACAGCCCTTCCGGAAGTGGGACGCAGGATAGTACAGAGCATTGATATTAAAGTGGTTTTACCAGCGCCATTAGG
>PMNN01000274.1 GCA_003161815.1 Methanobacterium sp.
GATGGAACTAGTTGAAAAATCACCCGGCTCACAATATTTTGCACTAGTAGGAGTAGATACGGTAGATCATTTTGATCAGGAAAGATCTACTTTTAATCAGATAGTAAACAGCTTCAAATTCCTGTCATAAAATTCCTATTCGGGAGATAATATTTTATATATGAGTTATTACAAAAAATAGCTGAAAAATGATTTTAAATCTTTATCCTTATTTTTATTAAATACATCAGCACACCTATAATTTTAATAAAAAAAGTGGTTAAACGATGCTGATTATGCACAATTTACCCTATACAATTTGTTCATTAATATCAGTTTTATAATACTATTCTTCTTAGATTCTCGTCATTTCTTTCTTCAGTACTCACTTGATTTCTTCTCAGCTAAATTCTCATGATAAAACTTTATATACGTGAATTAAATATTATTTCATAGTTCTTGTTGATATTACTTTTTAGATTCTAATTAATGGGGGGATGATTTTTTGTTTCAAAAAAATTTATTATGGATTTTAATTGGTATAATAATAGTCGTATTAAGTGGAATAATCCTTCACAATTCTTCAATGTTTATTTATATATTAGCAATATTAGTAGTAGGTTTAATTGTAGGATTATTATCAGGTGCGAAATATAAAGATGGGATTTTAAATGCTGTAATTGTGGGAATTATAGGTGGAATCGTTGTATTATTTTATTTCGATAATTTCGGAGCTACAAGTAACAGTGTATATGCTTTAGGATTTGCTATAGGTTTTATTGTTAGAGATGTGGTATTTGTTGTTATTGGAGGGTTAATAGGAGTTTTAATAAATAAAATGATAAATAGATGATTCAGATTTTTTGATTATTTGTTAAGTGTTATGAATTCATAAAATGCCTATTTATTTATAAACTTTTCTATTTGGTTTTAATAGAAAATCATAATTATAGGTAAAAAAGAGTAGCACTTGAAGTTATGATTAATAAATCTTATTTGGTTAACATATACAGATTATTTTTAGATTTACCTATTTGTCATAGATTACCTGATAGAACCTTTAATATTCGAGGACACTATTTCCCGGTTTGTTCGAGGTGTACAGGCTTCTATATTGGTGCTTTTACTTATTTTACTTATGTATATTTTTTTTATGTACAATATACAATTGTATTGATTATATTCGCATTTTTAATGATAATGCCTACATTATTAGATGGTTTAACTCAACTTTTTGGATTTAGAGATAGTAATAATATTTTAAGATTATTTACAGGATTAATAGGGGGTGTTGGTCTTGCGATTTTAATTAAAGCTCTTAAATATATGATTTTAATTCATTTATAGAAAAGGAGGTTAAAAAATTGACTAAAATATGTCCAAATTGTAAAACCGGGAATAAGAATGATGCTGGTTTTTGTCAGAATTGTGGTGAAGATTTGAGCCAAACATCAAAAGCCACACAAAGAGTTAAAACCCAAAGTAACGGTGGGATTATGGGTTGGTGGAATAAACGTGGTACAGGCTCTAAAGCAGCGATAGGAATTGCAGGTATTTGTTGCATTGGTTTAATATTGATAGTGGCATTTTATGGATTTTCTTCTCCCGATAAAAACACTGCAACTACTGCACCAGTTACAAACGTCTCTAACACAACACCAACAACACCAACAACTCCTACGACATCAAATTCTTCATCAAGTGCTACAGGAATCCAGGTTCAAGTTATTTATGATGGTTCATGGACTGGTAACTATGGAGATGTATCGGGAAGTCAATCTGTAGATGGAAGTGGTTCCCAAACTTATAGTTTAACGGGTAGTCCATCAATAGTTTCAGTAGTATTCCAAAAAAGTGATGGTGGAAGCGGTACATTAACGGCTAATATATTACAAAATGGACAAGTTGTAGAAACTAAAAGCACATCAGCAGCGTATGGAGTAGTTTCAGTGTCGCATTCATTCTAATAATCACTTTTTATTTTTTTTAAAATAAAAAGAAAATTTGATGGTATTTATGATAAACGATGAAAAGGGATTATTTTTTGCGTTTGGGCCTTGGTGGTTTGTAATAATAGTAATGATAATTGCATTTGTTGCAGGTCTAATAAGACAAAATAATGCATCACCAAAGAATGTTGACGCTGTTAATGATTATATACCAACTGAAAAATCGGTGAATAATCACTTGTCAAACAATATTTGCCCCCAATGCGGGAAAATTAATAGTAAGGATGCTAAATTTTGTATTAACTGTGGTAATCCACTAATTGAAGATTTAAAAACTTCTTGCCCTGTATGTAGAAAGAAAAATCCAGCAGATGCCAAATACTGTCAAGAATGTGGAGCTAAGATTTGAAATACAAATCACAATTTATATTTTCGAATATTACTTTTAAGTAATTATGGCCAAAGTTAGTTTTAAAATCAATAATTAAAATTGGTTACGAATTACATAAATTTAGGGGGGGTTATAAAGATGTAATGTTCTAATTGTGAAGCGGAAAATCTTGATGACGCAATTTAATGCGGAATGTGGGAATAAATTATATTCAGAAACAATAGAAAGAAAAGATAAAGAATTAAAAGAAAACCTTAATAAACCATCATTGACTACAAAAAGATTCCCGCTTGGATTAATCGGTATCATCATTAATGTTATAATTATATTTACAGTTAGATTATTATTGAACCACATTAGTGATTCTATTTTATATGTATTTTGGGTGTTAACTGCATTTGGGGGTTTAGTTGCTTCATTTATAGCTGGTGGTAATTATAAATATGGTGCTATCATGGTTTTATTGCCGGGTTTATTGCAGATTGTATTATTATTTTTTTTATTTAGAGATTCAGGAGGTACCATATTTTTAGCTTCATTATTTGGCTATTCCATTGCCTTTGCAATTTTAAGTCTTATCGGAGGTTTAATAGGCATATTTCTGTTAAAACGTTTTAAATAATGAGTTTATTAAATAATAATGGAGGTTATTAGATGGGATATTTAAAGTGTGATAAGTGTGAGAGATACTACGAACTTCAGCCAGGGGAATCTCCAGAAGATTTCAAAAAGGAATGTGATTGTGGTGGAAAATTCAGATATGTAGAAAATCCTGAAGACACGGAAGGGGATTTGAATGAGCCCGAAACTACAATAACATGCCCTTCCACCATTTAGATACCTAAAATTTTTTTTATCTGTTAAATTTGATTTTTATATAATTCCCCCTTAACTCTCATGAAATTGTTATGAAATTGTTCGAATTAGAATCTTCAAAGATAAAATGAATGCAGTATAGATTTTCAATCTCTTATAATGCGTGACTACTATGAATTTAATTAAAATAAATTAATATAATAAAAAAGATAATTGTTTTATAATCTTTCTGTTAAAATATAATAAAAAAACATTTATGATATAACTCTGTTAAAAAAAAGTATGAATTAAAAAAAAAATTTTTTGTTGATATTTGGGGGATGAGTTCTATGGATAATTCTGATATTAAAATTGTAATTTTATGTGGTGGTATGGGAACTCGGTTGAGAGAAGAAACCGAATTCAAACCTAAACCTTTAGTTGAAATTGGTGGCAAACCGATTTTGTGGCATATCATGAAAATTTATGCATATTATGGGTTTAAAGATTTCGTTCTTTGTTTAGGTTATAAAGGTGATATGATTAAACAGTATTTCTTGAATTATGAATTTATGAATAGTGATGTGACTTTAGAACTTGGTAAGAATAAAATGGAATTCCATAAATCGCCTGAAGAAATGGGGTGGAAAATAACTTTGGCTAATACAGGTGATAAAGCTCTTACTGGTGCTAGAGTAAAAAAAATCGAAAAGTACATTGAAAATGATAGATTCATGTTGACTTATGGAGATGGTGTTTCAAATGTTGATATTAATGAACTTTTAAGGTTTCATTTATCACATTCTAAGATAGGTACTGTTACAGGAGTTCGTCCATCTTCAAGATTTGGTGAACTGTTAATTAAAGAGGATATGGTTCAAGAATTCAGCGAAAAACCACAAGTTGAAGAAGGTTTTATCAATGGCGGATTTTTTGTTTTTCAAAATGAATTCTTTGATTATGTAGATGAAACTGATCAGTGTAATTTGGAAAGAGAACCTTTAGAAAAACTGGCAGTGGATGAAGAACTAATGGTTTATAAACACAGAAAATTTTGGCATTGTATGGATACTTATAGGGATTCCTTATTATTGAATGATTTATGGAATTTAAATCCTGAATGGAAAATTTGGGGAGATCGATGAATGGATAATTATTGGAAAGACAAAAATATTTTAGTTACCGGTGCAACCGGTCTTTTAGGATCTTGGCTGGTTAAAGAGCTAGTTGATAATCACTCTAAAGTGATATGTTTGATTAGAGACTTTGTGCCAAAATCAAATTTTTATTTGAATGGTTATAATAAAAAATCAGTGAACGTCAAAGGCTCATTAGAAGATTTTTTCTTAATAGAAAGAATTCTTAATGAGTATGAAATCGACACTCTTTTTCACTTGGGTGCTCAAACCATTGTCGGAACAGCTAATTCCTCTCCGATATCAACTTTTGACTCAAATATAAAAGGAACATGGAACATTCTAGAAGCTTCAAGAAAAAGCAGAGTCATTAAAAGAATTGTGGTGGCTTCAAGTGATAAAGCTTATGGAGAACATGAAAAATTACCATATGATGAAGATATGTCTCTAAAAGGAAGGCATCCATATGATGTTTCTAAAAGTTGCGCTGATTTAATAGCTCAAAGTTATGGTTACACTTATAATTTACCAATTGGAATTACAAGGTGCGGAAATTTTTATGGCGGCGGTGATTTAAACTTTAATCGCATTGTCCCCGGAACTATAAAATCTGTTCTAAATAATGAAAAACCAATTATTAGGAGTAATGGGAAATATATTAGAGATTATATTTATATTAAAGATGCTGTAAAAGCGTATATGACTTTAGCAGAGAGTTTAGATAATCCTAATATAAGAGGTCCTTTTAATTTCAGTAATGAAAGTCAAGTATCGGTACTGGAAATTGTTAATATGATTCTGAATTTAATGAATAGAGAGGATTTAACCCCGATTATATTAAATGAAGCAGATAATGAAATAAAACACCAATATCTTTCAGCCAAAAAGGCAAGAACTGAAATTGGCTGGGAATCTGAATACGAATTAATTGATGGTTTAAAAGAAACCATTTTATGGTACAAAAAATTTTTTAATAATACGAAGGAACTAATATGAAAGACTCAAATAACAAAGTACCCTTCCCTATGCGTGGGAATTATTATGATCTGGACGACTTAGATTTCTTATTGAAAGTCTTAAACACTCATGAAAATTCAGTGAAATTTGAAGTAATCAGAAAGTTCGAATCGTGTTTTTCAGATTATATTGGAATAAAAAATTCCATATCGTTAACTAATGCGACTTCTGCTCTTCATCTAGCTTTAAAAGCTTTGGGAATTCAGCAGGGTGATGAAGTTATTACTACACCTATTAGTTGGATTTCCACGTCTAATGTTATTTTAATGGAAAATGCTAAACCAATTTTTGCCGATGTAGAAAATGACACTCTAAACATTGATCCAGATTCTGTTTCTGAGAGAATTACTTCTAAGACTAAAGCCATTATACCGGTTCATTATGCTGGTCATCCTGTTGATATGGATGCAATTCTGGAAATCGCAACTGATCACAATTTAATGATTATTGAAGATGCTGCACATGCTTTGGGATCGAAATATAAAGGTAAAATGATAGGTTCTCTCTCTTCTGATGTGGCGGCATTTAGTTTTCACTCCCAAAAAATAATCTCCACATTAGGTGAGGGAGGAATGGCGACAACAAATAATAATGAAATTAAAGAAAAAATCAATATTTTAAGAAATCATGGAGTAAAATATCTGCACAAAATTAAGGAAGAGTCGATAAGAAAAAAACCATGGTATAGAGANNATAATTATAGGATGAGTGAAGGACAAGCAGCTGTTGGTATCGCTCAGATAAAAAAGATTGATCTATTTAATGATAAAAGAAAGAAATTAGCCTTTGAATATTCAAATCTGCTAAAAATTAATGGTATTAAAACTCCAACGGAGAAAAGTTATTCTGATTCCTCATGGCAGTTCTATGTTATCAAGGTTGAAGAAGATTTTGGAATGGATAGGGATGATTTATTGTTAGAATTGGATAAAAAAGGTATAGGATCTAGTGTTCATTACACTCCCATCTATCATTTTGCTCCTTATAAAAATTATTACAATAACGATTGTCCCATTGCAGAAGACAGTTATAACAAAATATTGTCACTACCATTAGCTCCATGGCTAACCAAAGATGATGTTAAAATAGTAGTGAATGAAATTAACCAACTAGCCCTTTAAATTCCTGGTGAAAAATGAAAGTTTTAANNCATATGATCCTATCATTGGAGGTAATGAATTTGTTGTTAAGAGTCTTACTAATAAATTAAATGAATTGGATATACAAACTGATGTAATGACTTTTAACATGGATAAGATTTGGTCTCCAGTTTGGAAGAATGAATTAATAACAGAAAATAATACTAAGGTCTATAGGGTTCCAGCATTCAACCTATTTCAACGAATGCCTTTCAGTCCCACACGATTTCTTTTTAATATTAACCTAATTCCAGATATTTCATTTAGGAAGATATTCAACGAATATGATGTATTACATTTCCATAATGATATGGACTTAACATTTCCACTCTTACTTATGAATACTGAGCAGCCTAAGTTGTTACATTGTCACTCTTTAGATTCTTCTTTCAAATATTATGATAATAGATTTTGGTGGAAAAGATTATTTAGAATGTCCTCAGACTATTTCGTGGGGTGCTGCAAACCCACATTAGAACTCCTAAGAGAATTAGGTATAACTGATAACAGGATTAAACAGATTCCTTATTCTGTAGACACTGATCTTTATAAACCAGATTATGAGAATAAAATAGATAATTTAGTATTGTTTGTGGGTAGAATCGAACCAAGGAAAGGGCTTCATGTACTATTAGAATCATTGAATTATATAAAAACCCCTGTAACATTATTAATAATTCCAATTCATGCTGGTTTAAAGTATGGAGAAATGATAAATGATATGATTAAAGAGCAGAATAAGAAGGGTTTACATAAAATAATAATAGAAGAAAACATTAGCGCTGAACAACTTATTCCGTTTTATCAAAAAGCATCAATATTTATCTGCCCATCTTTATCAGATGTATTCCCAACGGTAAATCCTCAATCATTGGCTTCTGGAACTCCTGTAGTAGCGTCGGATATAGGTGGTATATCTGAATTAGTTATTGAAGAGAAAACCGGAATTTTAGTGCCACCCGGAGTTCCATTAAAATTAGGTGAAGCAATAACTAGATTATTAGAAGACAAAAACCTTCGTGAGAAATGCGGTAGACAGGGCAGAGAACTGGTAGAAAGAAAATTTTCATTAAATTCTGTTGTAAAACAGCTTATTAAATTTTACCAAGAAATAATATAAGTTTCTTAAAAAAATAATTTTTAGATTGTAAAAATTAGTCAATACTATGAAAATGTCAACATATAACGATAAACATTTCATATAATAAGGTTATTTTTAACGATACATCTTCATAGTAGTAGATAGAATAGATTATCTTAGATAACTTCCGATCACATCATTCAAAATTAGCCACAGAAACCGCTGCAAAACTCAACATAGACCTAGTATTTCTACCACCTTACTCGCCAGACCTAAATCCCATAGAATTTATATGGAAATCTATTAAAAGAGAATTATCACCATT
>PMNN01000015.1 GCA_003161815.1 Methanobacterium sp.
GATTTTAGTAGCAGTATTCGTCAAGGTTTGACTGGCTACAGATGCATTAGGGATTACACAAAGGTATAACGAAGCATTTGAACCAGTCGGTAGGGTTCCTATATTCCAAATCCCAGTAATAGTGTCATAGATTGTTCCGGGGCTAGATGTGTAATTGTTCAAGGTTAAACCGGATGGTATGTTATCGGTTACCTGCAAGTTAGTAGCATCATCTGGACCGTTATTCGCGGCAGTGATAGTGTAAGTGAACTGTTGCCCCACATTAGGCGTAGTATTACTAGTAGCTTTAGTTAAAACTACTTCAGATTCGGGCACATATAAAGTAACACTAGCGTTTATAGGTGAGGGATCGTATGTAGTTTCAGCGGTTTTAGTAGCAGTGTTCGTAATGTTTTTTTCAGCTACAGATGCTGTAGGAATTACATAAAGGTTTAACCATGCAGTTATTCCGTTCGGCAGGTTTCCTATATGCCAAATATTATTAAGATAATATGTTCCTTGACTAGCAGTGTAACCATTTTTAATTAAACCAGATGGTATAATATCGGTAACCTGCAGTCCATTAGCACTATCCGGCCCATAGTTAGTGGCAGTTATAGTGTAAGTGAACTGTTTCCCCACGTTAGCCGCAGTATTACTCGCAGTTAATACCACATTAGATTCAGGAACATGTACTTTAACTTTAGCTGTTATGGGTGCAGGATCGTATGTAGTTTCAGCGATTTTAGTAGCAGTATTCGTCACGGTTTGACCGGCTACAGACGCGTTAGGGGTTACATATAGAATTAACGATGCATTTGAACCGTTTGTTAATGTTCCAATATTCCAGACACCAGTGGCATTGTTATAATTTGTCCCGGGGCTAGATTTGTAATGGTTTAAGGTTAAACCGGACGGTATAACATCGTTAACTTGCAATCCATTAGCATTATCCGGACCATAATTCGCAGCGATTACAGTGTAATTGAATTGCTGGCCCACNNGTAGGCGTAGTATTGCTTGCAGTATTATTAATCTGCACATAAGCGGTGCTATTAGGATTAGCTGCTGTTACAGTCCCAGCAAATATTATTACAAAAGCGAATATTAAGCCTAACAATGTAATAAATTTTTGCATGTTATTTTCCACCTCCTTAAATTTTTTTCATGCAATATTTGATTTTAATAATACTTTTATAAACATATTACTAAATTAATTTTTGTAATAACAATAAAAAATTGTGAAGAAAAATCATTTTTGAAAGGATGAGATCAAAAAATAATTTTTAGAATTTTTAGATAAAAATAAAACGGCTGCTGAATGTAATTACAGATACTAAGATCCAACGAAAAAACAAGCGAGCAAGCGAACGAGAGTTCACATCCAACCCAATCTCATAAGCATAGATTAAAAGGACAACTATAATACGATTACTTCAAGAATTTAAATCCCATTAAATAAGAAGGTGTTTTAATTAAACCTTTACTTTTAGGCACTTTTAAAGCAAGATTGATATATAGCAACCCTGCAAGTAAGCGGGCAATCGCGGGAGTAACAAATTAAGCAAGAATATTAGAGTACAAGGATATTAGAGTAATGAATATGCCATACTGTTCAACGTTATACTAAGTAAAAAAATTGAAAAAAGAATAACTGAATAAAAGAAAAAGATGGAAAAAAAGATATTAGAAGTTACTAGTTACGGCTACAGCTCCATAATCAGCTGTAGTGGTTTGAGTTTTAACTGTATTACCTCCTTGAATAAGGTTTACAGTTAAAGTATTAGTATCATTTGTACCTTTTTGGAAATTAACTGAAACTTCTCCTGGATTAGAACCTAAATCGAATTTATTATTACCTGTCCCCTGAACTGATCTCTCATCACCATTATAAGCTAGATTACCAGTCCAGTTATCGGCAGTTAAAACTTGTACAATTACGTCAGAATTTGTTTGAGTATGTGTATTAGTAGTTTGTGTAGGTTGTGTTGTATTCGTATTCGTTAATGGTGTGTTTTTATCTGGAAACAATGCAAAAGCTGCAAATATTATTATCAGTGCTATACAACAAATTCCAGCAACACCCATTGCTGCTTTACGACCATTGCTTTGATTATTAAACCAACCCATTATATTTCCATCAGAACTTCTTCCCCTAGAACTTTGGGGTGTTTTATATTTTGTTGGAGGAGTTTTAGCCGGTTTAAGAACTCTTTTACATGATTGGCATAATTTTTTATCTTCAGGATTCGCAGCCCCACAGTAATATGTTGGAAGGTTATTATTTTTTTTGCATTTATCTAGCCCTGCTTGAATAAAAATATAGAATAAAATATTGTTTGGTATTTTCGAATCCCTTGATTTTTTATGGAAAAAAAATTCTTAGTAAAATTTATTAATAACATTAATTAATAAACAACTAATTATTTTTTGTTAATTACCTAACTAAAAATATTAAGGGAAAATATAATATATTTTTTACTATAAAAAAAAATATATTTATAATGGGGGTATTAAAGTTGTTTTTAAATAATTTAAAAGAAGGTTCAAATTCACAACCCACAAAACATCAAAGGGTAATACTATTTTTATTAATCCTCATCAGCCTAACAATGATATTCACCTATAGCACGGGCCACGCCGCAGCCGCCAACAACAGCACCATATACGTTAACGGCTCGTCAGGAAACGATGTTAACAACGGTTATACTTGGACCACCGCAAAACAAACCATAAAAAACGCCACNNAGGAACCGTGAACAACGATGGCACTGTGAACATCGCCAGTGGAACCTACACCGGTACTGGAAACACTAACATCACCATCGACAAAAACATTATTATCAACGGTGAAAATCAGAATAACACTATAATAGACGCCCAAGGTACAAATCAAATATTCTTCATTCAATACATGAAAACAGTCACTATAGATAACCTAACATTACAAAACGGAGGGAACACAACTTATGGTGGTGCAATCTCTAAAGACGGTTACTTGAATATAACAAGCTGTACCTTCATCAACAACACAGCAAGTGTGTATGGTGGTGCAATCTACAGCCGCAATGAATATGCTGCTTTGAATATTATCACCAGCACATTCATTAACAACACGGCACGAGATGGTGGAGGTATCTANNCACATTCACCAACAACACCGCAGTGCAGGGTGGTGCCATCTGCAACTCTGCTTACGTGAATTTGAATGTAACTGGTAGCTACTTCAACAACAACACCGCAGCTTATGGTGGCGCAATTTTCAGCAGCAGCGTTACCGATTACCGTAACACTGTTATTTTACGTTTTAATAGGATAATCAACAACACCTACTATGACATTTACAATCAGAATGGTGGTTCTGTGGATGCCAACTATAATTGGTGGGGCACGAACTTTATAGGAACCAACCCGGAAGCTGAGGGTAGAATAAACAGTGATACTAGTTCTTGGATGGTGCTCAGCATCAATGCTACACCCCCCAGTATTCTGCCAAATGGTTCATCTACCATAATTGCTGATTTGTTGCATGATAATCTGGGTGTTTATCACAATCCAGCGGATGGTGTAGTGCCTTATAATGACTATGTGGTTTTCAATGCTACATTAGGTACTATTAATGATTCTTTTCTGTCTAATGGAGTGGCTTCATCCACTTTTAATGCAGGTGCAGTTTTAGGTATGGCGAATATCACTGCTACAGTTGACCAAACGATGGTAAATGTTAGCATAATTATCAAAAATAAAATAAATATCCCTATTACAGTGACCAGTATGATTCCAGTTGATGGTGCGATTAATGTACCTAACACTGCAAGAGATGTTAAAATATCGTTTGATAGTGAATTACAAGCGGGTAGTGATTATGATGGTATTTATGTTTGGAACACCGCACTGCAAGTTCAGAAACTAATAACTAAATC
>PMNN01000114.1 GCA_003161815.1 Methanobacterium sp.
TAAACTGAAAAACTAAGAAATATAACTTTAATTCACAATATTATTTTCAAATAAATAATTATATGAAAATTTATTAACAAAAGATGCTTAAATTTATATAAAAATTAATTTCTTATCTTTATTATTTAATTCAGGAACAAATATTCTGAAAGGAACATTTTTATGAATATTTATGCGTTGACTTCTCTTCTAGCTGCAGTAATATGCTTTTTCTTAGGTAACTTTATTTATTATAAAAATCCAGAAAATCATTTAAATAAATTAGTAGCCATCCTATCGATCTTAATAGCTTTTTTAGCATTCACTGAATTCGCATATCGTCAAGCGGAAACTATTACTACCGCAATATTCTGGTTGAAATTAAGCACTTTATGGCCTTTCGTACCAGCAATCTTAATAAACATATCTTTGGTCTTCACTGAAAGGAAGGAATTTCTTAAAAATAAATTATCTTATTTTCTAATTTATACACCAGCATTTATTATTTCAATTGTGGGACTAGGAACAAATTTACTTATAATAGGCGCTACCCATGAATATTGGGGCTGGACCTATAATTTATATCCTGTATCATCATTCTTCACCATAATGAGTATTTGGAGTGTTTTTGGAGGTTTATTCGCATCTATACTTATTTTAAACTATTATATCAATTCAAAAGAAGAATTAGAGAAAAAACAAACAAAATACATTTTTTTAGGTCTATTTGCACCTTTAGTATTCAGTCTAATCACTGACCTGATTCTACCATTATCGTCTATTCGTATCCCAGAGTTAACAATGACCAGCATCACCGTTGGACTAATATTTATTGCCTACGGCATATGGAGATACCGTTTCCCAGTCTTAACCCCCGCTATGGCTGCCGATAAAATAATATCAACCATGTCCAACTTTTTAATCATATTAAACATCCATAAAAAGATATTACTCGTCAATCAAAGTGCATTAAATCTACTAAAATACTCGAAAGAAGAGTTAATAGGTAAACCCTCTGAATTCATCTTTAACAAGGGGAAGCAGGAAGAATTATTCCAAGATATAAACCTAAATGAAATTGGAAGTATTAAAACCTTTGAAACCACAATAAAAACCAAAAATAATGCGTTTATACCCGCTTTAATGTCAGTGTCCCTGATTAAAATTAGTGAAAAGGAACCTTTAGGTTTAGTATGCATTGGAAGCGATTTAACAAAAGAAAAGGAAATAAAAAAAGCTTTAGAAAAATCAGAGAGACTATACTCTACATTGGTTAAAACAGACCCTGATTCCATTATAACTACAGATCTAGATGGAAAAATTGTTTACGCCTCCCAACACTCTCTCCAGTTGTACGGTTTCGAAGATTCCCGCGAATTGATAGGGAAAAATATTTTCGACCTAATAGTTCCCGAGTACAGGGAAAAAGCAAAAAATGATCTGAAAAAAACTCTTAATGATGACATCTTAAGAAATTTGGAATATAAATTAATCAAGAAGAATGGAGTCCAATTCATAGGAGAATGGAACACTGCAGTAATTAGAGATTTGCAAGAAAAACCTGTGGCATTCATGGCTACAGCTCGAGATATAACTCACCATAAAAATATTGAAAAACAGATGCAAACATCTATCCAAGAGAAAGATGTCCTTTTAAAAGAAATACATCATCGAGTGAAAAANNATTTTGCAGAAATCAATTTCTCTGAATACTTAATAAACCTAGCATCTAGCATTTACAGCTCTTATGGAGTCGACATGGACCTTATAAAGCTGAAAATAGATGCTGATAATATATTCCTGGACATAAATAATGCTATTCCATGTGGTCTTATGATCAACGAACTTTTAACCAATGCTATAAAGCACGCCTTCCCCAAAGGGACAATGGGGGAAATAAAAATTGATTTTCATAAAAAAAATAAGGAATATATTTTAACAGTGCAAGATAATGGTGTAGGCCTACCAAGAGATTTAGACCTCGAAAAGACTGAATCATTGGGCATGCAGTTAATAAACAGTTTAATATCACAATTAGATGGGAAACTTGATGTTACATCAAATAATGGAACCCGGTTCAAAATCACATTTGAATAAAATAAAATTTTATAACGTCTGCGAAATTAAAAATCTAAAGAAATTTTTAATAACGATTTAAGTTCTATAAAAGTAAAAGTATTCGATATCAAAAATTTAGGGAATATTAAATAAAAATTTGGAGGAATTTAACTGGACTTGAAAATTAAAATCGTTAAATTAGAATCTCCAGAAGACTGTAACATGATACTAGGACAGAGTCACTTCATAAAAACCGTGGAAGATCTTTATGAAGCTATTTACAACACTGTTCCCCAAGCAGAGTTTGGTATAGCCTTCGCTGAAGCATCAGGTGAANNTGAATGTCTAGTTAGATTTGCTGGTAACAATAAGGAATTAACGGGACTAGCCTCTCAAAAAATATTGGAGTTAGCCTGTGGTCATTCCTTTCTGATTTTTCTTAAAAATGCCTTTCCAATAAATATCACTCAGCGGATAAAAAGCGTTCCTGAAGTTTTAAATTTGTATTGCGCCACTGCAAATCCCGTTGAAGTGATACTTGCAGAAACCAATCAAGGCAGGGGAATAAGAGGAGTAATAGATGGATCAAGTCCTCAGAAAATTGAATCGGAAAATGATGTC
Source organism: Methanobacterium sp. (assembly GCA_003161815.1). GTDB lineage: Archaea > Methanobacteriota > Methanobacteria > Methanobacteriales > Methanobacteriaceae > Methanobacterium_A. Next base: position 2,659 of record PMNN01000114.1, read on the forward strand.
ATCAATCGAAAAAAATTTCTAAGAGATATTGGCTACAAGTTCTAATCATTGAAAAATTTCTTATCAAAGAAACAAACTTCTTTTTTCAAAAAAATTTTATAGCTTGAGTAACAAATAATAGAATAATTGAAAGATCCATTAAAATTAAAGAGGTTGTTTTATGTCAGAATCAAGTATAAAATTTCGAAGAAGTAGCGGAAGTAAAATTAAAGATAAAGAATTTCTCGAAGTAAATGAAGACCTTATGAGCATGCAGAACCGTCACGAAAATGCACTGATAATTTCCTTTAAAGCTTCCGATAATGAAGCTACAAGTATATACCAATTCTTTGACAACTTTGATGAGTTGGAACCAATTTTTGTGGATATAGCCAATGCAGGAGATGTAGAATATTATTTCCGCGGCATATCACCACTTAATGAAATAAATGAAGGAACCAAATCTCTTCAGAATTTCAGTGTTACACTGCAATTAAGACGAGAATTCCTATAAAATCCAACATTAATTTATCGAATGAGAGTGTTTCTCAAATATACTGGGAATTTCACCCGGATTTTCGAATACGAAGGTATTGTGCATATTTTCCAGATTTCTAACGTGAATAGCATCTTCTTTGGTTATGTTAATTTCCAAATTCTCTCCATTAGGAAGTTTAGTAGAGACAATTCCCTCTCTAAAATCAGTGGGCATTATATAAATAGGAGTGGATGTTTTCTGACCCATAATAGCAGCATTAGTAAGCAGAGTATCCGCAATCCGCAAAGAAATTTTAGCCACAGTATTTGAAGTGGTGGGGGCTATAAGTAAGAATTCAAACTCTTTAAGTTGTATCTGACCAGCTAAAAATGGAGCATTAGAATTAATTTCTGTCCAAGTTTTATCAAAAACGGTCTCCAATGTATTAGAGAGATTATAGTATTTTAAAACTTGATCCCCAGCTTTAGATATATAAACCCTAATATCAAACTCTTCCCAATACTTTTCCTTCATTTTACGCATCACTGCAACAGTTTCTGCTATTTTTTCACCACTCCCAGTTATTCCCCAGGCAATTTTCCTTTTCACATCTTTTTTCTTCATAGTTAAAACTATGGTAGTTAATTCATAAAATATTTTTTAAGAACTATACTGTAAAACTATAATATCCTGAAGATTTAAAAAAAAATTGAAACCTAAAAAAAATTACACACTATTAAATAATTTATATCGATTATGCATTTAGAGGTGTTTAAAATAAGCCCCGAGAAAGAAGTGGTGAAAGATTCGAGAAAAATAGACAGTAAAGTAAAAAATAAAGAGAATATTAAAACTGAGAAGATTGAAATTTGCTACTTCTGTCATAAAAAATTTGACATTAACCAAGAAGATTTAAGTTATTACAAATATGGTAAATATCCCATGTGCAGTTACTGTGCCGAGTTTTATGGTTTTTATTCCAATTAAATTATTTTAATAAAAAAAATTTTAATAAATTTTAAAGCTTTAAATGCTCTAAAATTAGAGAAACACCCCATTCTACCATTTTATCCACATTTTCCACATTTTTAGCTTCTGCGAAACATCGGAATATTGGCTCAGTTCCGGAAGGCCTAATTATAACCCATCCCTCATCCTTAAAGATTTTAACTCCATCCGTACTGTCCACCTTATAATCACAGGTAACAGCAATTATTTTATCCATAATTTCTACCTTACGATCATCAGGACACTCCACTTTCCTCTTCTGGGAGTAATAAACTGGAAGCTCCCTTATAAGTTGTGACAGTGGTTTTTTCTCCCGAGACATTATCTCCACTATCTTAGCGGTAGCGAGAGCTGCATCTCTCCCATAAACAAAATCAGGGAATATAAGACCCCCATTTTCTTCCCCACCGAATAATCCATTTCTATTTTTAAGTTCTCTAGCAACTAAAAGATCACCCACTCTAGTTGCTACCACTTCCCCACCATACTCTGCTGCAATATCATAAATTGCTGAGGATGTTGCAACTGTTGTAACAATTAAACCTCCACCATTTTCTATCAACATATTTTTCTCCACTAAAGCAAAGGTTTTATCGCCAAATACAAAGTTTCCCATCTCATCTATACATATGGTGCGATCTGCATCACCATCATGAGCAATTCCGAGATCGGCTCCAATGGTTTTAACCGCCTTAATTAAATCTTGGAGGTTTTCCTTGGTTGGTTCTGGATTTCTTCCCGGGAAAAAGCCATCTGGCTGGCAATTCAAAGTAGTAACTTCACAACCCAATCTTCTTAAAAGATAAGGAGTGGTAAAACATGCTGCTCCATTTCCACAATCCACTATAACCTTTAATTTAGCATCTTTAATTGATTTTTGGTCTATGCGTTCTATTACATTCTCTATGTACTCTTCTATTATGTTAGGATTGGATTCAACTTCACCTATCTGATCCCATGATACTCTATCAAAATTCTCTGAAAAGAAAATATTTTCAATCTTTTCCTCCATCTCTTCAGGAATTCCAATACCATCAGTATCCACAAATTTAATACCATTATCATAAGGGGGATTATGAGATGCTGTAATGATAACACCACCATTATAATAGTTTCTAACTGCGAATTGAACTGTAGGTGTAGGTAAAATTCCAAGATCAATAACTTGGCATCCTGAAGATAAAAGTCCTGCTATAACAGAATGTTTTATCATCTCTGTTGATGTTCTTGGATCACCACCTACAGCAACTGTCCCCTTGACAAGACTACCGTAAGCTGCTGCTAGCTTTGATGCAAATTCAGGTGTTAATTCCTGATTTGCTATTCTTCTAACTCCGAATGTTCCAAATAATCGTTTCATTGTCATAAAA
>PMNN01000133.1:0-7798 GCA_003161815.1 Methanobacterium sp.
AAATATAACTCCATTAAATCTTATATGAATTGAGAATCATTTTATATACCAAATTTTCTTTTATTTTCATTCACTATTTTTTTGGAAACTATTTATTTATCACTCTTGAAACAAATTATAAGTCATGGTTTCAGTGGCATTCATTAATCCTCTTTCAGATGAGGGACGTCAAATAGTTAGGGAAATGGGTAATTTAAACTATTTTGGTGGAGAAAATGGTGAATTAATAGATTTAGTGATTCACANNGTTAAAAGATTAGAATGGTACATGAAGAAGAGAAATGACCCTAATTTTAATTATAGTAAATATTCATTCCTTTTCAATTATGAAATTATTAGATTTGATGTAATATCCTTCTATTTATTATGTCAGGCTGTGGGAGTTAAATTCGGCCCAAATTCCAGGGAGAGTAGAGCTATGGTAGAATCCCAGGGAAAACTGATAGAAAGCCGTCTGGGAGAGGTTTCAAGAAGTGAGAGGGATGAATTAATAAGAAAGATATTAGATAGTCTCTTAACAGAGGAAAGAGTGAAATGGACTTTCTTTGAGGATATTTTAAGTTCACGTAAACTTAAACTAGAGGATCTGGTATTGGAGCATGGGAATATAATATTGAACAAAGATGATTTCATGGAAAGTTTCAGTTCCAAAATAGAACATAGAGACCCTGATAAGATGTATAACATAATGATAGGGGATAAAGTAAAGGAACTTATTATGAATAGGATGATTATGCAGGAAACCGAGGATTATATAGCCAAAGTATATCAAAAATCCAGGAGAGAGATAGAACCTAATTCAATACTTTTAGAATTAGCAGGAAAAGTGTCAGAGGTTTTAAGCGAATCATTCACAAGTTACGGTTATAAAGGTGGAGTTGATGGAGAAGTTAAAGCTGCTCCATTAAATCCCAAAGCATTCCCTCCCTGTGTTAAGATGGTTTTAGATGGTATGAAATCAGGGGGAAGAAATGATGCTATAATCCTGTTCTTCACGCCTTTTGTATCTTATGCTCGTCTTTCCCCGGATGTGTTTCGTAAAAATGTTTCTGTTAAAGTTTCAGATGTAGATCCGAACTTATCCGTGGTGCAAAATGAAATATTACCATTAGTGTATGGCGCAGCGGAACGATGTAATCCTCCTTTATTTGAGGATCAGCCGCAGGAGAAAGTTAACATCAATGCTAAACTTGGTTTTGGAATGCACAGTACTCTGGAAATTAAACATGAAGGAGAAACTATTTGGTACACTCCTATGAGTTGTGAAAAAGTGAAATTGCATTTACCGAGTCTTTGTAAACCTGATAAAACTTGTAAAAGAATCGGGAATCCACTTTCTTATTATATCAGGAAATCCTCTGAAGCAGGAGAAACTAATGATGATAAAGAAGGTAATGGTGATTAAATTCATTCTTAATAATTTAAAGAGTCTTAAATTATAAAGGTAATTAAATTGGAAGAAAATCATCTCCTAAAACCAGCCACTATTGAAGAAAGGCGTAAATACTACCGAGAGGAATGGAGTATAGATGAAATCCCGGATTTCATAAAGAACTCCGTAGATAGAAGAGAATTCGGATTTGATCACATGGGTAGAGGACCTAATGATCGTTATCGAGTGTTCAGGTCTGTTGATTTGTTAAGAAAATTTTTAAGATACCGAACACCATTTGCAGCTTATTCATCCGTCGCTTTTTATGAGAAACCTCGCCGCAGGGAGGGATGGATTAAATCAGAGTTAGTATTTGATGTGGATGCTAAGGATATTCCAATAAGAGAATGTAACTGTGAGGGTGTATGCGAAATATGTTTAAGTCAAGCCCAGGAGATAGTCTGCAGTTTAATGGATACATTGAAAGGAGATCTGGGTCTTAATAATATTCATANNTAATTTATTCAGGGCGAGGTTACCATCTGCGAGTGCTTGATGAATCGGTGATGACGATGGATAGTGATGTAAGAGCGCAAATTGTTAAATATATTATCGGGTCTGAGGTACCTCGTAGTGAATATGCTAGTGAAGGTATGACTTATAAATTAGAACACTTCTCTATACCCTTCGGATATCCACAGGTATTCACGGAAAGAGCTAAATATGCTATTCTACATTTAACTGAATCTGCAGAAATGGAGGGAGTCAATAAAAATTTATTAAAAGATGTTATTAAATACAGAAAATTTATAAATGACGATGATTGGGGACTCTTCAGAGGTAAAATAGGTCCAATAAGATATCAGAGATTAATTAAGAGTATATCTTCTTTGAATATGGGTTTAGTGGATGCTAAAGTTTCCATAGACCTTAAAAGAATTCTACGTCTTCCTTCTTCACTGCATTCCATGGTTAGTATGAAGTGTATGGAAGTGGATAATCCAGAGAATTTTGATCCATTCCGCGATGCAGTTCCCCGATTTGTTTACGAAAGAAAATGATTATAATGTTGTTTTGAAACAAANNAAAATGATTATAATAAAGTTTTGAAACAAATTATCTCCATAAAATCTCGTTTTTATTTAAATAGGTATGTAAAAAATTTAAAATATTTTCATTATATTCATTAGACTCTAAAAATTCCATTAAATCATTTAATTCATGTTCTTCTAAAATTTCATTTTTAACGTGCTTCCCAAACTTAAGGTAACCTATTTTACTATTTGTTAATGAAACTTTCAAAAGTGATTCCACTTCAGGATACTCTCTTCTAACTGCAGACACCCAACGATCTCCTTCAATCCATGCTTTATTTTTATATTTCTGTAAATATTTTTCTTGATCGTCTTTAAACCATAATTGGGGTCCTAAATGCTTTTTTATCATAGGAAGTCTCCATACGCTGAGTTCTAGCAGGATAATAACTAATTCTTTCTCATCACTCCAAGAACTACTACCAAAAATTTTGAATCCTTTCCGTTCCATCAAATTAACCATTGATTTTTCAGTTTTCCTAATCTGAGGATATAATGCATCAATAGGTACAGTTGGGGGTTTAAATGATAATAGCAAAGTTCTGGTGCCTCTCTTTTTGAATTCCTCTTTTATAACATTTAAATCCGGTGAAACATTAATAGGATAAAAAAATGAAGTTTTTGGTTCTTTAAAAAAGTTACGCGATGCTGCTACAAATTCTGACATTTTCTGTAGGCTTACGGCTGCAGCCACGTTTCTATTCTTATCTACTGGATCAACTACTATTAATGGTTCATTAAATAATCTAGAAGTTCCATATCCAACTAGATCTATATGGTAACCTGGTTTCCATTCATTAGAAGCGGATTCTAAAACTTTTTCAAATGAATTGTAATGCAGGATTAATAGTTCGCAGAGGTAACCAGCAAAGCCTCCAACCTTGAATTCTGAACCATAAGTTTGCACGAATTCCATGAATCGTTTAAGTAATATTACTTCATCGGATTGTTTGTGATTTAAATTTTCTTTAACATATTTAGTGTGAGGTATGGTTCGATCTACTGCTGATTTAAGCTCTTCTGAATTCTTTATATCGTAACAGGGTACAAAATCAATTTCATATCCATCTATAATCCCGGTAATATAGGGGTGGGATGCATAGCGCAATTCATATTTTCCATGCATTTTCTTTATAGATTCATAACCCAAATGTAACTTTTTTTCTTTAAGGTAATCTGAAGTTGTGTTTAAGGGGAATTTTATGAATAAATCAATATCAGCTTTCCCAGAAAGCCAGGTATTTTTGGCAACAGATCCCACTAATACTGCTTCTGCATTTATATTTTCATCCAATGCAAGATTATTTATGATTCCGATTAATTTATTTGATAGAGACTTAACCCTCTCTATTTCATTTTTTGTAGGTTTAATTTCCTCTAAAATTTTTTTGTAATCTATTTTAGTCACAGAAGTCACCTTTCAGAAAAACCTGAATCCCCGGAAAAATTTTATTTAAAGTAAAAAAATTTTTAAATTAAATTTAAATCTGTTTTTCAGAGTTTAAATTCTTTTAAGTTAGAATAAATAGGACCGGCAGGTGTGAGTTCACTTTCTTTAAGAACTAATTTATCTACAATCATATCTCCAATAGAAACATTCTCCATTTCTTTAATAATTGAAATTAGAGCTTCTTTATTCTTTGCCCCTTTAACGCGGGCTATAGTTAAATGGGGAATGTAACTTTTTTCTTTTCGAAAACCTAATTTCACAAATTCCTCATCTAAATCCATTTGGATATGTGAATAAGCTTCAGGATTTTCCACACCCAACCAAATTACTTTTATATATCCTGAATGTGGGAAAAACCCAGTTTTTTTAATGGAAAGTTCAAAAGGCTGGTATTCCACGATCTTATCTTCTATCATTACTGTTAAGTCTTCTACTTTACTATTTGAGATTTCACCTAAGAATTTAAGGGTGAAATGGAGATTTTCAGTTTCCACAAATTTAATTGGAGCATTTACCTCCATAATTCTCTTTTGAACCTTGGATACATTATCTTGTAGTTTTTCATCCAAATCTACAGCTAAAAACGCCCTCATTATCCTTCACCTTTTCCCTATATCTATTATTCTGCTAAGACTCTCAGAAGGTTTCTCTATAGTATTCAAAACATATACATCTACCCTAGTGAATAATTCTTGGAAAAACTTTTTTCTAAGGTTAAATTTTCTTTCATCTCTAACAAGTTGATGAGGGTTACAGAAATCCTTTTCCACAATGAAATTTAATGCTTCATCAACATTTAAATCTCTGAAGACAGGATTTTCAGGATTCCTCTCTAATAATACCACACTTTTTAGAGTTGAACTTTCCCTTACTCGTTCCTTGAATAAAGTGTTCACATCCGCGATTCCCCTACTGTGAGGATCTAGTTTAACCTGCTTCAATTCTGAAGAGAAACTCTTCCAAACATTTTCAATATCATCTCGAATGTAAGAATTCTTTTCTGACGAGTATACTACCACTCCATTATCAAATAGTCGGGTGAAAAACCAATCATCGGATATATAATTAAATTCATCCTCCTGTAACAATCCATAGGTTAAAGTTGTTTTACCAGTTCCTGGAGGTCCAATAATAGCCATAGCATGTCCATAATAATCCACAACTGATCCATGGACTGAATATCTCCTATGAACGGAATGATATTCCTCAAAAAAATCTGAAATAGCCGCTAAGGCTATGCTCTTAATCCAACCATAATAATCAGTATTTTTAATAATACAAGTTTTAGAGATGGGTTCATACATCACCCTAAGATTACTGCCGTCTTCAATAGAGAATACTTTAGCGTGAGGTCTTATATCCTCACTCATGAATTTGAAATTATCTTCCCATTCTTCTTTAAAATCATAGTTATCCGTTAATAATTTGACACATGCTCCATGAATATTAGCTTTTCTTTCAAATTTAACTTTATCCGCAACGTCTTGGAATAGATCATCTTTCTTTTGGGGAGTTATCAATTCTACTTCATAGCCATCCATATTATAACACTCTAAAAAATTTTTTGGGATAAAGAAAATAACAAATTTGATTTTTAAACAATTATTATTATATTCCCGGAATTATAAAACCCTTTAATCCTAATTCATTAAAAAAAAACTGAGTAAAAAAAATTTTTTTAAATCGAAAGAATTCTAGTCTACTTTTCGATGATGCTTTCATCAATAGCTATGCCAAAGTGTCTAGCGTTAGGATCCAGATAAACCATAATTTTATCCCCTACTTTAAGTTCAGCCACTGAAATAGGTGTTCCGTCTTCTTTAACTAGTCTAATAGTTTCAGCGTTTTGAAGAAGTGTTCTTAAAGTTGTTCCATCGTATTCTGCTTCCACCAGCATTAAGGGTCTTTTTTCGATTTTAACCCGTCCCACAACCACGTTTTTAGAATTTCCTTCTTTATCAACTACTAAAACTTCATCTCCTGCTTCGATTTCCGATAAATATCTAGTTTTATTATTAGGAGTCATAACATAAGCGTGTACCGGACCGGCATTAACTCGGAAAGGTCTTGATGCTACGTATTCACTTTCTAAGGATTCACTATGAACTAAGAATAATCCTTTGGAATAAGATCCAATTAGCATTCCTTCTCCTACTCTCATCATAGAGCAGGTATCCACACAAACCCGATCACCAGAACCTACTGATTCTACAAGAGTTATTGTAGCAGCTTTAAGTTGATAACTTTTAGATTCAATCTCCTCCACTAATTGTGCAACCTTTTTTATTTGAGATAAATCTTTAGGACATAGGAGAACTCCATCCGTACCATATTCCAGGGTTTCCAAAGCTAACTTAGCCTCATCATAATCTGTAACTGCAGCTATCAGTTTAACATCCTCTTTTTGCAATTCGGCTATAATGTTTTCAAGTGGAATTACCTTCCAATCCTTCCCTAACAGAATCAGGTAATCAGCATATTTCCCTAGATAGGATGCTAATTTTTCATGATTCTTACTACTAATCTCCACATAAGCAGTCACTTCTTTTTCTTTCCTTTTTAGTCTCTTAATAGCAGCTAAATCTTTAGATTCGGATAAGTAATCAACTAAAGGAAGTGTACCATCCCCTTCACCATTTCTACCTACGAGGACTATGTCTGAACCTTCCATATCAGAGATTAGAGTAATATTTCCGAGTCGTTTAATATTCTCTATATCAGTGAAATCCACTATATTATTGATTCCTGATTCTAAGGCAGTGGTTATGAATTCCTTTTTTTTATTCCATTCCATACCTTCCGTCATCATCCACGCAAATTTCATTTTATATTAACCTCTGAAAAATTCCAATTAAATTTACTCAAGTTAATATTTCTCAGGTTTATCCTTGTATTATCTTTAAAGCATCATCTACTGCAGCGTCATTGTGAACTATTTCAGTGATGGCTCTAGTTGTTTTTCTAGGAGATTCCGCCTGGAAAACATTCCTACCTATGGCTACACCTGCTCCACCGACATCAACAGCGTTTTTAACCATTTCTAAAAGTTCACGATCCGTCTCTACACGTGGTCCTCCGGCAATCACTAGTGGAACCGGACAACCATCTACTACTTCTTGGAATGTTTCCGGGTCTCCCGTGTAATTGGTTTTGATGATATCTGCTCCTAATTCTGCTCCAGCTCTAGCAGCTAGTTTTACTACTTCAGCATTATGTTCATTTTCAATTTTCGGTCCTCTAGGGTACATCATGGCGATGAGGGGCATTCCCCAGTTGTCACAAATTTCTGATGTGTTACCTAGTTTCTTGAGCATTTCAGGTTCTTTTTTGGATCCGATATTAACATGGACTGAAACTGCATCTGCACCTACTTGTAAGGCTTTTTCAACTGATGTTACCATTACCTTGTTGTTAGGGTCAGGACCTAGAGAAGTACTCGCAGACAAATGTATTATAAGCCCTATATCTCTTCCGTATCCTCTATGTCCGCTTCCAACCATTCCTTTATGTATTATAACAGCATTAGCGCCTCCACTAGCAACTTCATCTATGGTTTTTGTCATGTCGATGATACCTGGGATGGGTCCCATTGCAACGCCATGATCCATGGGTACAATTACACTTCTTCCTGTTTTCCTATCTAATATCCTTTCGATTCTAATCTTTTTACCTATCATAAGAAAAACATCCTCCTACTTATATTTTTGTCGACCAAAGTCTGAGTTCCTTTAATCTTGGTGGGATTCCATCACTTCCAGATGATTCTAACCATCCATTGTGAGATTTTATAATTTCATTAGAGTTCGATGATTGAATAAAATCTATTAATCCTCTGTTCCTTATTATAGTGTCTCGTGGCTTTAAAGTTGATGACCATATGAA
>PMNN01000133.1:7832-8029 GCA_003161815.1 Methanobacterium sp.
GTTGAATTACCTACATGGCATCCTAACTCTACTACTACATCATCTACATTAATAATATCTTTTAAAACTTCCCTATAAACTTTAATATCATAAACTATTTTGATCATTATGAATACACTATTTATATAATATTATTAATTATTTTTTTAAATATTAGTATAAGTGAAATTATTTTCAGTCTAACAATGATTTTTTTT
>PMNN01000027.1:0-785 GCA_003161815.1 Methanobacterium sp.
ATGTAACGATTTCAGCGCATAATGATTCAATTTCTAGTGTAGTTCCTTTTACAGCCTCCTCTAATACTGCACTAATAGCCTCCGGATTTCTGGACATGTGAATTCCCCTTTTAGTACTGGGGAGGTCAACGAATGCATCGAAGGTTGGAAGTAGAACTATGGGTCTTTTTCCATCTCTNNGTTCGGGCTTTTAAATTCTCATTTTTTTACACTTTTATTTTAAATTCTTGATTTAAATTAATTAAAAATTTAATGAAATTATAAAGAAATGTTATAACTGGTGGATTTCTTTTATATATATTATTTTCGATTTGAGTTTTAATAAAATTAGTGATAAAAATCCATATTCATCCAAAATTCTATCTTTTGAACCATCTCTTCATAAACCATTCTCCAGTACAAGGTTGTTTACATGTCTAAGATATCTTTTCGTATGATATTGTTTCTATAATACTTTTAGAAATGTTTTNNTTCCTCTATTTCCCGTCTTGGTGGTGGTAGAGGGTTTTCATCTGGATAACCTATGGGAATTATAGTAACTGGTCTTAGATAATCTGGAAGTTTTAGATTTTTTATTAATAATTCTTCATCGAAGGCACCCACCCAACAAGCTCCCAATCCCATAGCATGAGCTGCTAATAGGATATTTTGGCCTGCACAGGCTGCATCCTGGATACAGAAAAGTTTTTGTCCTCTCTCATGGTAAATGGTGGCTGATCTATGCATATTTGCACATAAAACAATGATCACAGGGGCTTCTCCAATAAAATCTCGCATATATGCTG
>PMNN01000027.1:927-2613 GCA_003161815.1 Methanobacterium sp.
GATTCATGATAGTGAATTATTCCTCCTTCTTTTTTAAGCGATTCCAACGCCACATCCAAATAATGGTGAGTATTTCCGATGTAACCCATCAAAACCCGATCAGCCACCCCTATAGGGGCTTGTTGACGGCAATCTCCCAATATTGGATTTATTACATGTGCAACCTTATTTAATTCTATATTTTGACANNGTATTGCCTTTAGACCACATTATCCGGGAGACGTCCAATTTGAAGAGACAATGATTTTCTTTATGTATGGTTTCTGTGCCTTCACCTAAAATTATATCTATTTCTGGCTCCCTTTTCAAACCTTTAATTCTACCTAACTTAACTATGCGATTAACGCCTGGTAATTTTAAAAGAGTTTCAGGATTCTCTGCATCCTTCTTAAGGACTAGGATATCTCCAATAACTTTGTACTTAGCGTAAGGTTTCATGTCTTATTTGTATCTCCAGTGTCTTAGATTAAAATTTTATATTTCTAAATCCTAAGAAATAAGAGTAAATATACCGTTTAGTATCTTTATTTTGATATCGGCACATAAAATGTTAAACCTTTGTATATGGAAGGATTGATTGAGTAACTATTGAAAACATTTAGACTGGGGTTATCAGAGTACAGACTAGTTCTTACATAATTCCAATCTCCCATTTTATTTGCTGTTGCTTTATCCATACTAACATTCATAACCATTTCATCATGGTCATTACCATATTGATCTGTAAATGTACCATAACTTTCTACAACAACAGATGTAACCCTATTATCCTTGAATAACTTTTCCATATAAGTTAAGGCATCATCTGCGGTTTTTCTTACACCATCGTTATCGTCATTAATAAAATTTAAACTATATTTAACAGTAACTGCCCCGTCTTTGACATCAACGCTTCTTATGTTGCTATCACCTATAATAGATTTCACACTATCACTGTTTAGTTCTGCAGGTGCTTTTGTTGTAGTGGTTGTTGTAGTTTGAGCTGTTGGTCTTTTTATTGTTGCTGTGGCTTGATTTTCTGATTTTTTAGGTGATTTAGCTGTTACAACCACTTCCGACGTGTTTACATTTTTAGGTATCTGCAGTTTATATTCAAATTTTCCATCTGCAGTCGGGTTTATTTCGACATTGTTAAGATTTAAAGCTTTAGAACTAATAATAACAGTTGCATTTGCTTCTGAATTTCCTTTTAACATATAATCTGTAGTCTGGTTATCAATCTGTACATTCGTATTATCTAAAGCAAGGTTGGTCATAGGAAAAATCGCTCCAATTATCAAAAGAATAATAAATGCACCTACGCAACAGCCTAAAAACCCAGTGATTATTTTATAATTCCTACTCTTGTTACTCCAATTAGAAAAACCCCTACTTAAAACATTAGCATTATTTACTGATAGTTTTTCTCCACATTCAGCGCAGAAATCAGCATTTAAAGGATTTTCAGCCCCACATTTAGCACATTTTCGCTTATTTGTATCCAATTTTCCCGTCTCCTTAGGTAATTGCAATTTTAAAAAATGAAATTAATAGTGCAATTCCAACACCAGATATAAATCCTGTAATAAATCTCAATCCGTTATTACTTTCTCTAAATCTAAAATACTGAGTTAATCCATCTATAATCATTGGAAAAGTAATAATAAATGCCATTAAAATAACTGTCACAGTATAATCTATGAAAAA
>PMNN01000174.1 GCA_003161815.1 Methanobacterium sp.
AGCTTATATCGTCACATATGGTGCCAGTTTTGAGATTTTTAATGGCTCTGTACCTTTTAATAAGAGTACCAGAGTTATCAAAGACGACGGCTTTCATATTTTTCATCATATAAATATAGTTGAATAAACTTAAAAATTATAGGTATCAAATTTTTATAATGCTTTATTATAAATAGTGAGAATAAAGAATTAAATTATGTAATTGAGCGTTTATAAGGAAATAAAACCCTAAAATGATTAAAAAAGCTCCACAGATTTTCATAATTATCTTGAAATGATTATCAGTCATGATTTTGGATCCTTTACTACTGAAGAAAGACACCATACTATACCAGCTAAGATCCGCAGACCAATGTCCCATCAAAAATCCTATAAGTCCTATAAAGCCTGCTATTTCTAAGCCCCTAAACATAAATGCCCAACCAATAGTAGCCCACCATATAAAAAAGTATGGATTAGAAATACTGGTTAATAATCCTTTAGAAACTGATCTGTATCTATTTATTGAAGTACCACTATTAGAAATATCATTTAATAGGTTATTAGTATTTTTAGAAGTATTATACCCCATAAAAACCAACATTATACCTCCTAGTGTACCTATTATCATTGTAGCAGTGTTAGAACCTATCAACCAACTAAAACCAGCCATCATAAATATAATTAAACCTATTTCAGCCAATAAATGACCTAAAACAACCAAAGGCCCTGTTATAAAACCTTTTTTAGCTGAATCGGATATTGTAATTGTTAGCATAGGTCCGGGTACTATAGCTCCCGATAAACCTGCTGCAAAAGAGATAGCGATAAATAAAATGACTTCCATCAATTGAATCACAAAATTTGAACAATAAGGATATTATATATTTTAAAAATAATTCACAATAATATTAAGATTATAAGATTTATAAGAATTAAAAAAAAAGAAAAAATTTAAATACGTTATAACCATCTATTCATCCATCTCGTTAGAAATCTAACGCTCCAGGACATAATTAATCGTTTCTAATTTTTATTCGAGGAAGTTAATTTTTTCACCCAATCCTTTTTCCACGGCTTTCTGGTAAATACTCCATGCTGTAACAATATCTTGAACAGCCAAACCGGTTGAATCAAATACTGTTATTTCTTCATCAGATTCCCTCCCGGGTTTATCACCGTTTACAATATCACCAATCTTAGCATAAATATCACTTTTCCTGATAAGCTCTTCATGCACCGCTATGTTTATTTCACCACTATGACTGGCCTGATTCCAGCAATCAATCACAATTTTAGCTTTTTCCAATAAATGGCTTTCCAATTCCTGTTTACCCGGAGCATCAGCACCCATAGCATTTATATGAGTCCCATCAGCTACCCACTTCCTCTTAATTACAGGAACACGAGCCGGAGTCGTAGTTGAAATCACATCAGAACCTACAACCGCTTCTTTTATAGTGTCAACTGCTGTTGCATTAATTCCATAATTATCAGTTATCATTTTAGCGAAGTTTGCCCTATGGGTGCATGTTCTGCAGGAAACCTTCACTTCTTTGATATCCATCACTTCTTTTATTGCCATCAATTGAGTAAATGCCTGCATACCTGCTCCGACCAATCCTAATATTTCTGAATCATCTCTAGCAAGGTATTTAGTTGCCACCCCACCAGCAGCACCTGTTCTCATGTTAGTGATCCATGTTCCATCCATCACCGCCACTGGGAAGCCAGTTTTAGGATCTACTAATTCTATAAGTCCCATAACAGTTGGTAGATTATATTTCCTCAGATTATTAGGATGTACATTTACATTTTTCACTCCTGCTTGATCCAATCCTCGGATGAAGCAAGGCATTACTCGTAGATCTCCCTCATATTTTTTGAAGAATAAATATTTTTTAGCGGGCATTTGTACCTTACGATGCGCATGAAAGGAATAAGCGGTTTCCACAAATCCGATAATTTCTTTCATATTGCTAAGCTTTTTAATTTCACTTTGTTTAAGTAGAAGAGTTTCAACCATAATGAGCACCTCTAATTATTTCATATTATACTCCTGTTTAACTTTATGATCTATTGTTGTTAAAATTTGTTCTAAGTACATAAACTATCACACTGGAGAACAAAAATTTTCGTTTATTTGAGCCTTAAAATGTATAATTTCGAAAAAAATTAAGTTATATTTAATTAATGTGTTCTTACCGATTTATATTTTGAATGATACTAATCATATATTTTTTAACATTATGCGAGGAATTAAATGGATTTAGTGGAGAGATTCTGGGAGATAGATTTTTTTAGAGGTTCAGCAGTAATTATGATGATCCTATATCACTTCATTTTTGATCTCAGTTTCTTCGGATTATATCCTTTAAACATCTTTTCTGGATTCTTCTGGATTTTACCACGCATAATAGCTTCTATGTTTATATTTTTAGTTGGAATATCACTTTATCTGAGTTATACTCGAGCGGAAATGACTGAAACATCAATACATGAAANNACTCTAGTCACTTGGATCTTTGTCAGAGCTGATTTCATAATATTTGGAATTCTCCATTTCATAGGGCTGGCAATTATTCTCCAATACCCATTTTTAAGATATACTTGGAGATATAAATATTTTAATCTAATTGTAGGATTGATATTGATAGCTGCAGGATTATATCTAGCATTTTTTACTTTCAACTATAACGGTCTTCTGTGGTTAGGGTTCATACCCCAGAATCTGCAAACTCTAGATTATTTTCCATTACTTCCATGGTTAGGAGTTATGTCATTAGGAATATTTTTTGGGAGTATTTTTTATCAGAATTATAATCGTAAATTTAAAATTCCAGATCTTAATCAGCATTCTCCCATCAGATTATTCAGCTTCTTAGGTA
>PMNN01000153.1 GCA_003161815.1 Methanobacterium sp.
CAACAATTTCATGTCTTCAGGTGTTATGTAAAGATCTTTAAATTGAAAAGCACCGTTAACATGATCAGGATGCCCATGAGTTAAAAAAACCTCAACCAGTAAGGAAGTAAGACTGAACTAATTCTGATAAATTGCCAATACCCATCCGGTATCTATGAGAAGTGATTTAGCATTACCTTTTATTAAATAAGAATTAATACTTTTTTTATCTCTAATACTCCAGACTCCATCACAAATTCCTTCAAATTAAACCATTCATTATTTACATCAATCAATTGCACCATCCTAATCTTACATTGATATAATGTTTTAATTTAAAAANNAAAAAATGTTATTATGGTAATTCATATTACAATGCTTAGTGGGATTAATGTTACTTGGCATAAAAAAAGGTAAAGATGATAGAATTAAAAAGTTTATAGGAATCATTAGGTTTTAATGATGTAAACATAAATATTCAAAGTGGTATAATATAAAAAATAGAATTGACTATAAGAAGTTTATGATTTCGAGTACATCTTTTCATTAGAAGTATAAATGAGCTTGAAAGAAAAATTAATGATAATACTTTCCTAGAATTGGATTCAATTAAATTCATGTTACTTTTTTTATCTGATCATCCAAATTGTATCCATATGAAAGAGATAAATGAATTTAAGGATGATTTGAGAACTACTTTTTTCCAATAAAAAAATTTATCTGTTTTTACCTAAATGTTTATGGTAGAACTAAGTTAACTAATGATTTTTTTGAGAAGAAATTAGGATTTAATGCTACAACTAGAAACTGGAGAACTGTAAATAATTTATTAGATATTACAAAATCATTATAAAATTCACTGAAAATAATAATTTGGGACTTTTTAAAATATTCAAATTAAATATGGAAATACTATAATTTTTTTTTTACACTTGCAATTAGGGTATAATTTGTAATGGAATTGGTTAAATTCTGGAATACTTATTTTTAAGTGAATTTGCAGACGATGATTCATGAAGTTCAGAAGTTTAATAATAAGAAACATTTTCAGGAATAAATCAAGAAGCTTCTTAGCAATACTAGGAATAGCTATAGGCGCAGCTGCAATACTGGGATTAGGATTAGTAACTGATGGTTTAGCAGCATCCACTCAGCAAGCGCTTACAGCGGGAGCAGCTGACTTTTCAGTTATACCGGCTTCATTTGGTCAAGGACCTGGCGGATCTGGAGGAGGTTTCGGCACGAATCAATCAACAACTTCAGGTTTTAGTACTGAGCAAGTGATTAACCAATCAACAGTTGATTCAATCCAACAAATGTCTGGCGTGGCATCAGCAGCTGGAGTTCTACGCTCACGTATTGTACTTAACGGTACTCAACAACCTTTAACCATGCTAGGAATCAACAGTCAAAATTTAGCCATGGATAATGTGCAGTTAACTAATGGATCAACATTTACGAATAGTAATGAAATTATTCTCGGTAGAACTGCTGCCAGTGGTTTAAATAAAACAATTGGAGATGAATTAACCATTTCTAATCAAACATTTAAAATAGTGGGTATTTATCAAACAGGTGATTTCATGTCAGATAGAGGGGCAATAGTTTCATTAACCACTCTTCAAAACCTTACAAATACCACGGGAGTTTCAATGATCCTAGTTAAGGCTAGTAACGGTACTTCAGCAGATAGTTTAAGCTCGAAGATTGAGCAAACGTATCCTAATCAATTAACCACTTCGAAGTCTTTATCAGGATTTAATCGTATGAATAACGGAATTCAAACCATTGAATCAGGTTCTTGGGCTGTTACTCTTATAGCATTATTAATTGGTGGTGTTATGGTAGTAGCCACGATGATGAAGTCTGTATCGGATAGAACACGAGAAATAGGTGTTTTAAAAGCTGTAGGTTGGGATAAGCGACGGATATTAAGATTAATTATTGGAGAATCCATGATTCTAGCAGCCATCGGCACATTTATAGGTTTAATTATAGGACTTGGAATTGCAGAAGTCTTAACTAGTTCAAATATTCTACATGGCATTCAACTAGCTTTCTCAGTGAATTTACTGCTTAGAGCTGTGGGTGTAGCATTATTCCTAGGTATAGTTGGCGGACTTTACCCAGCATACCGGGCAAGCAGATTATCACCAACCGAGGCGTTGCGTTATGAATAATGAGAACATCATCGAGATAAAAAATCTTATAAAAAGCTATGACCTGGGTGGAATAGTAGCACTAGATCAAATTAACCTTGAAATAAAGAAGGGAGAATTTGTTTCCATCATGGGGCCTTCCGGCTCCGGTAAATCAACCCTACTCAACATGATAGGTGCATTGGACCAGGCTAATGAAGGATCCATCAAAGTGGCAGGTTATGATTTGATGGAAAATAAGGATTTCAGTTCATTCCGATCAAAGGAAATTGGATTCATATTCCAACTTCACAACTTGATACCTAACCTTACAGCATCTGAAAATGTTCAGATACCCATGTTACAAACCACTTCATCGGATGAAGAAATGATAAATAGAGCTGCGGAATTATTAAAATCTGTTAACCTCGGAAATAGGTTGGATCAAGTTCCAACTAAACTCTCCGGCGGTGAAAGGCAAAGAATAGCCATAGCCAGGGCATTAGTGAATCATCCGAGTATCATACTGGCTGATGAGCCTACTGGAGCTTTGGATTCTAAGATGGGTGACATTATCCTGGAATTATTACGTGAAATTCACAAAAAAGAAGATGTGACTTTAATCCTGGTGACGCATGAAGACTATGTTGCAAAAAGTGCTGACCGGATAATAAGTATGATGGATGGAAAAATAATCTCTTAAATTGTACACTTAACTCAACTAGATCATAAATACAGGTTTGATTTAAATGAAATGTTTTTATCATCGGTTAAATTACCGCTTCTCATGAACCCTACTGAATTAATTTTTTAGTAAAGTTATATGAAGGTGCTGGGGGGATGCATCCTTGTCATTTTTCCAAAATTTTTGGATATCCATCAAAAATAATTTTATAAAATATGATACTTCAGGGTTGTCTGAAGATTCCATTATCCATGAAAACGTGATTATGGGCTTTAAATATAATAGAAAGTCTATATCTCCCGTTATTGGTAAAAATGGATTTATACGCTCAAATACTTAATATATGATGATGTAATTATAGAGAGAATTTTAAAACTGGTCATCGAGTTACTATAAGAGAAAAAACTAAAATAGGTGACAATGTTTTAATAGGCACTAACTCCTTTGTTGAAGATAAACGCAACATTGGAAGTAATGTCAGTATTCAATCAAATGTGTACATACCCAGTAAAACTGTAATTGAAGATTATGTATTCATAGGACCCTGCGCTTGCTTTACATGATAAATATCCTATCAGAATAGATCATAATTGGTGAAGGGGCTAGGTGGCAGCAGGAGCTAATGTAGAACAAGATGTTCCACCGTTTAGTCTAGCTATAGGCTGCCCAGCCCGAATAGAATCACTGCCTAGAAAACTAGAAACCTTAAATAAAATCTAATAAATTTAAAAAAAAAAGGAATTTTGAATCCCACACATGAATTTCTTAAGGGATTCATTTAAAAATCTAAAATAATTTTTTTTATATTCCTGTTCCTCCACTAACGGGATTATGTGTTATATCGAGCATTAATGGTTTCGGTAGTTTAATGCCTATAGTTTCCTGTATAACATCTTCCACGGTTTCAACTAGTATGAATTCTAATTCAGCCTTCACATCATCTGGAATATCATCTAAATTTTTCTCATTATCTTTTGGTAAGATAACACGTTTTATACCCGCTCGATGAGCGGCTAGCACTTTCTCTTTAATACCGCCGACCGGTAAAACAGCACCTCGCAGTGAAATCTCACCCGTCATAGCTAACTGAGGATCTACTTCATGACCAGTTACTAAAGAGGCTATCGCTGTTAACAATGCCACACCCGCTGATGGTCCATCCTTTGGAATAGCCCCAGAGGGTACATGAATATGTAAATCCTTCTTATCAAACTCGAAATCCTTCAAACTGAAAATTAATCTGGATCGGATTAAACTTTGACTAATCCTAGCTGATTCTTTCATTACATCACCTAACTGGCCTGTAAGCATTAACTTGCCATTACCTGGCATGAAGGCACCTTCAATGAATAAAATATCACCACCTACAGGTGTCCATGCTAAACCAGTTACAACTCCCGGAGGATTATTTTTACTTGCATGTTGATATGGCGTGATTTCGTGTCCCAATATTTCAAATAACATATTATCCTTGATAACGTACGGTAAAGCTACTTTATCCACCACGATTTTCTCAGACGCTACTCTTGCAACGGCGGATAATTGGCGTTTAAGCTGTCTTACACCAGCTTCACGGGTGTACTTTTCGATAATGTTTTTTAATGCTTCATCACTGATTTGAAGTTGATCATTGTTTAAACCATGCTCCTCTAATACAGATTCAATTAAATGATTCTTTGCTATGTGATATTTCTCATGACTAGTGTAACTTCCAATAGTTATAATCTCCATACGATCCCTTAACGGTGCAGGAATACCGCGCAGATCATTAGCAGTGGCAATGAAGAAAACATCGGATAAATCATAAGGTACTTCTAAATAATGGTCAGAAAATGAATTGTTTTGTTCAGGATCTAAAACCTCCAGTAATGCACTGGCAGGATCACCGCTATATGAAGCCATTAATTTATCTACTTCATCCAAAATGAATACTGGATTTTTATCACCCGCACGCTTCATTCCCTGGATGATTCGGCCAGGTAATGCACCGAGGTAGGTTCTACGGTGACCACGGATTTCTGCTTCATCTTTCACTCCGCCAAGACTGATTCTAACATATTTCCGTTCTAGTGCTTCTGCAATGCTTTTTCCAAGACTGGTTTTACCTGTTCCTGGGGGTCCGACTAATAATAGTATTGATCCTTGCTTGTTTTGTTTTAATTTCATCACGGTTAAATGCTGTATGATACGGTCCTTAACTTTATCTAACCCATAATGTTGTTCATTCAGTATTTCCCTAGCGGATTTAATGTCAATATCTTTAATTTCGCTTTGACCCCAAGGTAAACTAGTTAATAAATCAAGGTAGTTACGTATAATATTTTCCTCTGAGCTATGCGGACCCTGCCTTTCCAGTTTATCCACTTCATTCAATGCCACTTCTTTAACATCTAGAGGCATATCAGCGGCTTCGATTAATTCTCTGTAATCTTTCTTCCCGTTTCCCTTTGATGTATTTAACTCCTCTTGAATTGCTTTGAGTTGTTCTTTAAGCATGTTTTCCCGGTGCGTTTTATTCATCTCTTCATTGAATTTGGATGCCATTTCCATCTGGAATTGTATGGATTCCTTCTGTTCAATCAAATGATCCAGGAATTTCAGGCTCTTTTCCCTTAATGAACGTGTCTCTAGTAAAGCTTGTTTCTCTTCAACTGATAATCTCATATACGGGAATATGTATGCAATAACCTTTGTTAAGTCATCTAATTTGTTCACATTTTCAACGTAAGTTTCTGAACCCTTAAAATTTTGACTAATCTCTGAAACAAGGTTTTTAATATGATTCAATGTTTCTTTCTGATCTTCCAAGTTTAAATCAATAATATCAGGAGTGTAATGGTAAGTGGCTCTGTAATTGACACCATCAATTATTAATTCATCTATTTCCACTCTTTCTATAATTTCACTCGTAATTGGTAATGATTCCTCATTTCCTGAACTTTAATAATTTTAATTAATGTTCCAACATTATAGAAATGCGATTCTAAATCTTCATTGTTTACTTTTGGAGCTAATGCAATTCCGTAGAAATCATCTTTAGCAGCTCGATTATAGAGCTCTTGGCCAGTTTTTTTATCCGTTCTGAGAGTTGTGTTGGTTTTATGTAATAAGACCGTGTTAGGTATAATCAATATTGGTAATTCTTTGTTAATGTTCATTTCTTCCATGATTTATCATCTCAGTAAAAGTTTTTTTTGTATAACTATTTGTAAAAAAATAAATTTTAATGTATAATTTATTATTTTCAGATTTTTATCTCTAAATATCTTCAATTCTAGAATTCAATTTTTTTTTAAGAGATTTTTATTCGTCTTTTTTTCTTATTTTATCGCATTTTGATAATACGCAGCCAAATAAAAAATCAATTTTTTCTTTATGGTTTATTAAGGCGTTATGATTGAATGTGTAGTATATATAGTTGCCTTGTTTTTTTGCGTTGAGGATCTTCACAGTTTT
>PMNN01000003.1 GCA_003161815.1 Methanobacterium sp.
GGGAAACAAGCTAAATTTACACCCATTTATGATAAAATTTATAACAGCTTGCAGCCTGGAAAGACTGTAAGAATTGAAAAGCTTAAAAGCTTATGCGAAAAGGAAGGCGAGGATCATATAAAGGTTATAATGAAACTGGAGAAAGAACATTTATTTAAACGTGTTAATCCTGGAGNNATGAATGTCTTAAGCTTAATGCACCCATGATTATAATGATAAGTTTAATATCAATCCATAATACTAGAATAATGTATTAATTATCATTAATTAATCCTTATAACTTCCAATAAATACATATTTTAATATATATCAACTGGATAATGTTTGGTTTATTTGAATGAGTTATATAAATTGGATTAGAAAAGTCCATCTAATAGACATACAAAAATTTAGAATAGATTAGGAATATACATCTTTTTACAATCATTAATGGTTAAGTTAAGATGGTGTTAAATTTGGAAATAGAAGCTTATCAAGTCAAACGATATAAAAAAGGAAAATATGAACAGTGGACTATTCCATTAAAAGCTGTTAATAGTTTTGAAGATAATGAAACCGTTTATATTATATCTAAAACTGATTTTGATAATTATAAAAATGATAATCAAAAGATGGAAATTGATNNGAAATTGATTATAAAAATAGAATATCAGAGTTAAAAAGCAAACTACAAAGATTAGAAGATAATAACAGTTTAAAGGATTATGAAGGTTTGGAATCTAAATATAACCAGTTAAAGGAATATAATCAAAAGATGGAAATTGATTATAAAAATAGAATTTCACAATTAGAAGCCTTAAAAAATGATTATAGACTTAAAGATTATGATAATCTTAAAAATAAATATGATGAAAGGGAAACTCAAGAAACCAAACTAAGAAACAAACAAGACCACCTCCAAGAACGTTTAAGGGTAGCACTGGAAGAAATAAACCAACAACAGAAAGTTATTAGTGATTTAAGTAATAGGAGTTTCTTTAATTATTTAACTGGAAAGCTTCCAGAGAGCTACAAACAATTAAGCGAAGGGAAAAAAGAATAAATTATAAAAAAAATATAGAAATAATAATATTAAGAATATTAAGTTTAAGGAGACATTATTCTATTTAAAAGTACTTTTAGCTGTTTTAAATCGCTTGATTCATCTTGCCGAACGATTTTCCCCCTATTCTCATTTGCTTTACGTATTTCAGCGGCTTGCATTGCATACTTATCGTTAAGACCAACCATCCAAGGATCTATGTGTTCTGGATTGTTTATTTCTTCGAATAATTTATTTTTTAATGAAGTGGTATCACTCATACTCTCGATAAATAGTTCAAACCATTCCAGAGAATCTTCTTCATCACTCAAAGCCCATGCAAAACTATTTAACATAACCTCATAATTTTCAGAACATATTATATTAAACCATATTATACGAAACATCTTCATAACTTCTTCAGGGGTCTTCTCTTTTGCTTTTTCAAATGGGGTTGAAAGTTTTAAAAAATTTTCAGGTGTTGGATTTAATCTATTTCCATAAATTAATGCCATGTCTGCATTTTTATTTATCCATTTTCCATTAACTTCTAACAATTCAAAATTTATAATATCTCCTCTCTCAAACATCTCTTTAGGGGTGTAAGATTGTTTTTGTGTTTTCCCAAACATCACAGAGGGTCCATGTACAATTGATTTGGATCTTTCTCTGATTATTTCTTCACCCTCAAAACCTAATGCATTAAATCTTTCTTCTTCTTTTTGAAAAGTTGTTTTATCCAAACATGAATCCAGTTCTCTTAGTGACATGTTTAAAAACCATATTTTGGCATTTTCATCCTCATTATACCACTCCTTATAAATATCCAAAACGGGTTCTAACTCATGATGTCTCATGCCATCTTGTAATTCGTATCCTATCTCATCACCTTTTCTAATTTCTATTCCTTCTAATTCTTTTTCCATTTCTTTAATAGCATTTTTAAGAGGTTTTGTAACTACTTTACTTGTTAATTTATCCCAAACATCATTTTTACTTGTTTCATATTGCCTAAATTTATTTAGGAATGCAGTTTGAATCTTTGCTTTAGATGGTGGATTCCACTCATTCAATACTGATAAAATATCTTCTTTTTCTTTTTTCACATAACTTAAAATTAGATTATCCGGTTTAAAAGAGGAAATCCGTTTTTTGTTAATTTTAGGATCAAAACCACTTACAGTTATTTCCCCTTCATTTAAAAAATACATAATGGCTTCGAGAAAGTTTTTATTATAACTTCTTTTCCCCGAAACGTCTTCTTTACTATTCACTTCTTTTTGTACTTCAATATATAGGTTTTTAAAGGTTTTGGNNGGCTGGTTTTCCCATGTGATATTCTCCAATAATTTATTATAGAGACTATAGTTCCTTATATTATAAAAATGTTGTTATTATTGGTACTACATACTCAATATTAACTAAATTTTGAGGTGAATAACAAAAATGATCGTTTCAAAAAGTGTATCAATTCCAGTAGATGACTTAACTGAGGTAAAAAATCGAATTGAAAATGGAGAAGAAAAATCTCTTAGTGGATTTGTTCAAAGGGCAATCAAAAATGAATTAAATAGGTTATAAAAATTTCCAAAGAATTGAATGAAACTTCAAGATGTTGGCGTGGAGTGAAAAAAAACAGGAAATATATTTTAAAACAGATAGCCAGCTATTACAGTNNTCTTTGAATGTAATTATATGTTCAAGGAGACTATGCCCCAACCAAAAAAAGCCACGACGACAGAGAAAACCACATTAAAACTATTTTTGAATAAAAATAAGAGGTGGATAAACATGGATAAATGGTATTTAAAAAAATTAGAGTAATAAAAATGGATTAAAAGAGTTAGCATAAGATTTAAAAATAGATTTAACGCTTATTTATAGGGGTTTGAATGGGTGTTTACAGCACCCACTCAAGAAAGATTACACCCTCATATAAAAACCAATACATAGTTAATTTTTCCACTATTTAATATTTTGGGTGTAATCCGATCCTCCATAAATCAAGCTATTCTATTTTTTCAAGTACAATGGAGGCGGGAAAAATGGATAATAAAATAATATATCAAAGAAAACTTAAAAACTTATTAAATAAATGGTTATTGGAGCATACCCAGTTTATATCCAAAGAAGAAAAAGAAATAGTCATTAATGCAGCCGATATCGTGGAAAGGTGGATTTAAATGGATGGTTTAAATGAGAAGTTGGAAGACATATACTATACATTCAAACCACAAGGGGAGGATGCTCCTGTTCCATTGGACCTAATAAAAGAATTTCTAGCCTTAGAAGGCATATTAGTGGATTAAGTGCACCCCAAAAAAGAAACACCAAATTAATGTAATAGATGAATTCGACTGGATTTAAAGAGTTAGAATAACTATTAAAGTATTAGCATATATTTTTTTTCAAAATTAAGGTTTAGGACCACTATTAGGGTAAGGGGACCGGTGTTCAAGCACCGGTCAAAAATCTCATCTTATCAACACCGCAAATCAATATTTACTAATTTTTTTAATTATTTAAATTTAATGGTATTTTGAGAACTCCAATATGTGGCATTATTAGATATTTTAACACGCTTGGAGGCGGGATAATGGATAAAATAAAG
>PMNN01000127.1:0-3240 GCA_003161815.1 Methanobacterium sp.
GCTAGAAGTCTTGAAAGAGTTTTAAATGCGAAGTATGTAAATCGGGGAAAGATGAGCTTACGTGACGTTTTAATTAAATCGTCTCAGCTAAATTTTAATAGGATAATCATTATATCGGAGATGAAGGGTAATCCTAGTAGGATAGAAATCGTGAATTCAAGTGGAGATTCACTTATTTCACTTAATGTAACTGTTTCTATTACCTCTTCTTCTGGAAGAATGGAGAAGGATAAATTAAGCATTAGATGTGAAATGGAAGAATTAAATGAAACTATAACTTCCATTCTAGGAATTTTTGAAGAAAATAAAGAAATAAGATCATTAACTAATTCCAATTTAATATGGATCAAGAAGGGACTTAAAGACAGTAAAGGTGTGGTCGAATTCTATGATAAAGATGGTCATCTTACTGGCCCTAAAATTTACTTGCAGCACTGTTTAAACCCTATGGAAGTTTAATAAATGACTTTGGAAAGTGTTAAAGCCGAATTTGAAATGGAATTTAAAAATCACTGGGAAGCTGAAGTTATATTAAAATCTTTAGAACCTGAAATAGCCACCGCTCCCTCACAAAGATCATCTACCNNGAGCTGTTAATTCTTATTTAAGATGGATAAGGCTTTCACATGATGTTATAAAACTTAAATGAGTTTTCATTATTTAATTGAATTAAAAAAGTTTAGAATAAATAAAGTGTTTAGTAAAAAAAAATTTTAAGATAAAAAAAAATATTTTAGTAAATGAGGTGAATAAAAAATGGAAGTTCCTAAAAATGTCCAGCATCAAATAGCTCAATTTCAGCAAATGCAGCAACAAGCTCAAGCCATAACCATGCAAAAACAGAATGTTGAACTGCAAATAAGAGAATCTGAAAAAGCACTCGAAGAATTAAAGAAAGTTGAAGAAGATTCTGACGTATATAAAACTGCAGGTAACCTGCTTATAAAAGTAGATAAAGTTGATGTAACTAAGGAGTTAGAGGATAAAATAGAGACACTTCATCTTCGAGAGAAAACAGTCCAGCGTCAAGAAGAAAGGATAATGAAAAAACTTCAGGAAATGCAGACTTCCTTACAGGACGCCATGCAAGGCTCGGGATTACAGCAGGGGTTAGGTAATTGAGAAGATTAACTGACCAGGAATTAGATGAACTCTCAGAACTTGCGATAGAATCAGCAGAAAACTTTATATTCTCTAAAGTATCAAAAAAAGAAATTCTCGATCTAGATATAAATGTCGAACTCCAATATAATGATGTTTTAGACTTGAATATTCTCGTAGATTTAGATTTAGATGAATTATCATCTGTAAATGAGAAAATTATAGTTGAAGAAGCAATTGACGCGTCTTTAGAGAATATCGGGAAATTTCTATATTAAAAAAAATTTATTATTTTAAAAAAATTTTTTTTTATTAATCCCTTTAATAATAGTGAGTATTTAATTTTTTTTTTATTATGATGGAAATAATACCTGTGCTGGATTTAATATCAGGAATAGCAGTTTCTGGAAAATCAGGGGAGAGAAGTACTTATAAACCCTTAAAAACTGTTTATTCTATATCATCAAATCCAGTTGAAATAGCCAGAAATCTTAAACAACAGGGAGCCGAGCGTATTTACATAGCTGACTTGGATGCTATCGAAGTACAAGGCTCCAATAATGATATCATAAACNNTATCATAAAAAAGATAAATAAAATCATCCCCGTAATGCTGGATGCTGGTGCCAACGACGTTAATAAAGTTAACAATCTCTTAAAAGTTGCGGATAAAATTATAGTGGCTACAGAAACTCTTACAAGCTTTAAGGATCTAGATGAGGTTTTCAAAAATTTTTCTACAAGAGAAGTGATTATCAGCATAGACATCAAGGAAGGACGAATTCTAAGCAAAAAATCCGATTTAAACTTCAAAAAACTAGAAAAAAAGCTGAAGGAACTGAAAACAGATGAAATAATTCTTCTAGATATTTCAAGTGTAGGATCACAAAGAGGCTTCAACCAGAAACTCTTAAATGAAATGGAGGGCTGGGAGAATTCACTCATCCTAGGCGGCGGCATCAACCTAGACGATATGAAAGCATTACAAGAAAAAGGTATAACTAAATTCCTGTCAGGATCCGCTTTACATTCCGGCCAAATAAAGCATCCATTCAAATTAAATTACTAAATTTTTATATTATATACTAGTTAAAAAATTAAAAAAAATTCGTTTTTATCAAAAATAAATCTAGTTTATTATAGTTTAAGCTCAAATAACCTGATCTTTTGAGGGGGAATTAAGGTAAAAAATAATTATTATAACTTCCGGGAACTATTCAATAAATCACCTATTGGAATTCTTTTTTACGATAAAGAAGGTAAATTAATCGATGCTAATCAATTAGCATTAAAAATCGCAGGAATTCCTTCATTAGAAGATAGTGGAGAATTCAATTTATTCGATAATCCAAATATGGCTTCAAATAAGAAAGAATTACTTAAAAAAGGATTTATTCAATTTCAAACTTCATTAAACTNNTGAACTAATCCAAGTTAAAGGCTATGTCTTTGATGATACTGAACGTAAAAACACTGAAGAATCTCTCCGCAAAAGTGAAGAAAAATATCGCAGATTATTTGATGATGATCTAACAGGTGACTTCCTAGCAACACCGGAGGGAAAAATAAGTGAATGTAACCCATCATTCGCAGAAATATATGGTTTTGATAAACTTGAACATGCTGTAGGATCAGATATTTCTCACTTCAACTCGGCTGATTGGTTTAACCTGATTTCTCGCCTGAAGGATGAATGTAAAATTAAAGGATATCAGAGTTGGCATAAAAGACCAGATGGTAAAGAAATTCATGTTGTCGCTAATGTTGTGGGTATTTTCAATGATTCAGATAATGAACTAATCCAAGTTAAAGGCTATGTCTTTGATGATACTGAACGTAAAAACACTGAAGAATCTCTCCGCAAAAGTGAAGAAAAATATCACCGTCTTTTTGATGATGATTTGACTGGAGACTTCATCGCAACACTTGATGGGAAAATTCTTGAATGTAACCCATCATTTGCAGATATTTACGGTTTGGATGATTGTGAAAATGTGGAAAAATTGAATATTTCAAGATTTAACACCTTCGACTGGCCCTATTTAATTACTCGTCTTAAGAGTGAGCGTAAGATTAAAGGTTTTCATAGCTGGCAAAGAAGGTCGGATGGTATGAGAATTCATGTTGTTGCTAATGTTG
>PMNN01000127.1:3248-3460 GCA_003161815.1 Methanobacterium sp.
TCTGAACCTGAAGACCTAATAGGACAAAACCTGTGGGAAAGATTTCCCGAACTTATTGGAACCATTTATGAAACTGCCTTCCGTAAAGCAATGGATAGACAGGAAATTCAGCACTTTGAAGAGACCAGTTTGCGCACGCACGACCACTGGTTTGATATCAGTGTTTATCCATCGGTTGATGGGATATCTATCTACTGGCGAGATATAACCAG
>PMNN01000194.1 GCA_003161815.1 Methanobacterium sp.
CTAAAAGCAGACTTCGGCGATATCTGGCACGTGGATGAAACCGTTATCAAAATTAAAGGTAAAAATAAATGGTTCTGGGAAATCATCGATGAAAAAACCAGATTCATGGTAGCTGAACACTTATCCAATTCGCGTAAAATAGATGACAGTAAAATATTATTTAAAGATGCACGAAACCGAACTATAAAAAAACCACGAATAATCTATGCTGACGGTTGCTTTGCTTATAAAAAGGGATTCAATCTTCATTTCGGCGACCGCAACCGCACTTGTACCCTAATCCAAAATGTAGGTATAAGTGGAAGAGTTCATCAAAATATGGTTGAAAGACTACATGGAACTTTAAAAGACATGTTGAGGGCTAGGAGGGGCATGGATCAGATGGATAAAACTGAAGCCATGTTAGATGGTTGGTTTGTTTATTACAATTTCCTAAGACATCATAGTAGTTTAGGTGGAAAAACACCCGCAGAATCAGCGGGGATACATTTAAATTTAGAAAATAGATGGGAGAGTTTGATTGACTTAGCGACTAAATGGGAAACTGAATCCAAACATTAAATCAGTTTACTCTATTTTCAATATAATTTAGATATGTATTAATTTTTTCATATTCTAACTTTTTCATATAAGATTCCATAAAATCCCAATCCGGATTATTATTGTCATCAATAGGAAGTACGATTTTCTCTTTTTTCAACCTTTTATCACTGATTTCTCTATTAAAACAATATTTTTCAGATAATCTACTTAAAATAACGCTTATAAACAAATAAACGTATTTATTTAAATTGTTCTTAGCCAGTTTAGTAACATGATCACTAGCTACAAATTCAAAAGGTTGATAAAAACAAGCCCCTACACTACCACTATTTGCTAAAGTTAAACAATTGGAAAAAATACGTACATTATCAACATTAGATATATAATCATCTACACCATTATTTGAAGCTGATGACGAAATGTAAGGCATTATCCCTTTTATATGATCATCGGTTTTTAATCGCTTCCCTCTCTTTATATCTAAGAACACATTTTTAACTTTAAATTCTTTCCATTCCTTAGAAATTAAATTCTCTTCTAGTAACACAAAGTCTTTTTTTAGATAATCTAATTTATTTTTAAGATAATTTTTGTATTTAGTGATTAATGACATTTCATTTTCTTTCATATATGATTCCATAAAATTCCATTCTGGAATACCTTCTACTGTCACGGGTATAATAATTTTAGATTTCTTCATTCTTTCAGGTCGCCATTTTCTACCATAACTAAAACAAATTTTCTGTTTTTCAATAAGTGCAATTAAAAACAAAGCAATATATCTATTAAGCTTATAATCTTTTAAATAAAGTGGATTAACATCATGACTACATGTAAATTCATTTTTTTGATAATATGCCCTCCCCATTGATGATCCATTATTTGTCACAGCTATACAATTCCCCGCAAAAATCTTTTCTTTCAGTGAATGATTTTTCCCTTGCCCAGTTTTTGAAGTTGATTCAATTTTTTCTAAAGAAGAAAACCCGGTAATTCCATTATTATTTGCTGAAGCACCTAAAAAAGGAATTCTTCCAGAATCAGAAAATTTAGGTTTTTTATTATAAAAACCATTCTTAACATCGAAAATTTCATAAAAATAAAATTCTTTCCAAATTAAATCCGGAAAATCTTTATTAATCATAGAACACCTCCTTCTCCAAATAAATACTCTTTACCTTTCGTTATCATATTAAATTCAAATGTTAGGTAATCTACTATTGATTTTTCTAAATCTTCATGGTTAGGTTCTTCATCATTAAAATAATAAAAAGAATGTAACCACTCATCATCGTCTTCTACTTGTGCTTTAACCATAAATTTGGTCTCAGTAGGTGCATCATTCAACCAACAATCCAATAAATGCTTTTTCTTTTCTTTTGCACGTTCTGTTTCTACA
Source organism: Methanobacterium sp. (assembly GCA_003161815.1). GTDB lineage: Archaea > Methanobacteriota > Methanobacteria > Methanobacteriales > Methanobacteriaceae > Methanobacterium_A. The sequence goes on from PMNN01000194.1 coordinate 1,943, forward strand.
AGACCTACATGCTTACTAACGATAAAACCATCATCTTTAAAGTCAACAAACTTACAATATTTCTCTTTAGGATGAGGATTATGAGCTGTGAATATCGCAATGCACGGATGTACACCTAATCCATAAAATGTCTCAATATTTAAAGTTATTACCCCTTCCAAAGTATGATTTTTAAGAATATTTGATTTAACTTTTTTATCTTCTTTATTTTTACCAATCATGGCGGATAGTTGAACAATAACAGCACATCTCCCTTTTTCTGTTAATGAATCAAGTAAATGTTCTACAAAATGTATTTCTGACAGATGAGCCGTAGCTACATTTTTTCTTTGAGAATAAGGAGGATTCATCAAACCAACTGTGAATCCCTTTTCACGTAAATCATCAGAACTTGTTTTTAAAAAATCTCCACGTATGAGATTACTTTTACCATCACCACGTAATATCATGTTTGTTGTTGCAATTGAAAACATATCTTCCCTTGAATCAATACCATATACTTGATTCTTCTTAATATTCTCTCTTTCATCCTCTGTTTTTGCATTCTCAAGCATCTTATGCATTCCAGCTAATAAAAAAGACCCAGTACCACAACAAGGATCAAAAATAACATCTGATGATTTAATATCCAACAAATCACAGAACAACTCCGTAATATGAGGGGGTGTTAAAACAACCCCTAATGATTGACCATCTCCCCCACTATATCGAATAAATTCTCCATAAAANNTTTATAAATTCTGTGAAATATTTTAAGGGTGTTTTACCTAATTCATCCTTTCTTAGACTTAAATTTTCTCTATCTTTTATCAATGTGAATTGATTTAAAATAACATCCTTCTTGGTTTCAGGTTCCACCTCTGAATTTATTAAACTAGTTTCAAGAGCATCAAATATCCATTTTCCATCTGTTTTTGTTGATTTTCCTGTAAGATTATCTAATAAATTTTCATTATCTTTATCATTTAGTGCTAATAAAATTGCTGATACTACTAATGGTTTTTCTGTCTCCCCCAAATCGCCATAATTTCTTAAATGTTCATGTAAATCTTTTGCTTCATTTATAATAGATTCTCTATCTTTAATTTCTTTTGGAGTTTCACCTAAAACTTGTTCTTTATAGTATTGATTAATATTTTCTTTAGTGAAATTTTCAAAATTTTCCACTTCTGGTAAAATTTTATAATTATTTCCATCAACATATATTGGTCTTATTTTATGATGCTTCTCATCACCACTACAACCAAAAGCGAATACTTTTTTGAAGTTAGTTTGGGCTGTGATTATTTGAGCGTAATGTAATGCACCATTTTCAGCATAATTTTTGATGACTTTTTGCTCCATCGACAGAGTATTTTTTTCTTCATTTTCGTATAATGCTTGTTTTTCAAGATCGGCTTTATCTTCAATAACAAGTATAAAATCTTTAGATTGTGCGGTGAATTCAGGATAACCCTGTTTCCCTGTTTTATTTTTAGAGGCAGTCTTTAGTGCTTCTTGCACTTCTTTGTTAATTCCATCATGGGGAACATATTTTNNCATGAAGATGTCAGTGATCGTCTCATTTGTCATTTATGAGCCTCTTATCTTTTTCATCATATAATTCTTTGAGTATTTTGTCATATTTGACAATACCTTCCCGGATAGCATTTCTTACGAAATCAGTTGGCGTACTAAACCCCAATTCTTCTTTAGCTATTATCTCCCCTATCCGTTTTATCATGGGGACTGGTACATTTACTGTTTTATCTCTTTCCTTTGTTTCTTTATTTTTTGATGCCATAATTACCACAAACTTACTGTAAAATAACTGTATTAACACTGTAAGAATACCATCTTTTTACTGTAAAATGACAGTGAATCTACTGTCAATTTACAGTATATNNAAAAAGGTTCCGAAAAAATAATAATAAAAAAAAGAAAGACAGAAAATTAAAATTACAATAGAAATAGACATCCCTCTTATCCAAATTTAAAATAAAAAAGTTAATTATTTAAAAAATATAGTTCGTTTGAAACTAAACTAAAAAAGATTAGTAATGATTAAACATGATAAATAATGAAAAGAACACGAAGTTAGCAGTATCGGATATGGGCTTTAATAAAGATTATATTAAAGCCTTTATTAACAAAGAAAAAGAAAATTCACTTTATGTCTTCCAATATTTCAAAATGGATTAATATTTAATTTCAATCCCTAAATTATCAAAAGAGCTATGAATAATTAAAAAAAAAATTATTGGCTTTATTTACTATAGTTTTCATTATACAAATTTTGCAGTACATTTTGATTCTCTAATATTTTTTTATATTTTAAAGCATCTTCAAATTCTGGATCTATTTCTGATGCTTTATTGAAAGCTTCCATTGCTTCAGGATATTTATCAAGGTTTTTCAGAGCTATTCCTTTGCTGTACCAGGCTTCAGCACATTCTGGGTGAATTGCTATGAATTTATCAAAATAGTACAATGCCTCTTGATCCCTCAATAAATTTACTAATACTTTACCTTTGTTGTACCACGTTGATGAAGATTCTGGGTCTAATTCCAGAGCTTTATCAAGAGTTACTAATGCATCCTGATATTTCCTTAGATGTAATAATACATAGCCTTTGTTGTTCCAGGTTGACGCATTTTCCGGTTCTAAATCCAGTG
>PMNN01000183.1 GCA_003161815.1 Methanobacterium sp.
TAGTAAAAAAAAATTAATTTTATTGTAAACTATTCATCAACCACAGCATAATAATCGGTAACTTTTAGACAAATCACACCATTAATTATTAAGGATATGAGTTGTATTACTCTAGAATCATTGTCAAAAAAAAGCAATGAAATATTATTAAAAATGTTACATACTGAAATTTATAGTTTATTGGAAGAGTTATTTATTCTATCATAATTAATCATTATAAATTATTTCATTTTATTCTGATTATAAGAGTTTTAATTATTTTCTTCTATTTAAAATTTAATACCTCAAATTCCATCTATTTACATGTTATTACTTTAAAACTATTTTTAATAAATAAAAAAATATGGGGTGGGTTTAAATGGTAAGAACTAGAATCAGGAAAACTAGAACTGAAAGTGAATTTGAGGGTGTAATTGATGAGTTTATAACTCAAGGATATAAAGTTGAAAGTAGAGGGCAAACCACCGCTCAATTAATGAAGGCTCAATATGGAAGTATATTATCGAATATAATTATTGCTATTTTTACTTTTTGGACTTTTTCTTAGTTAATTCCTGATAAATTATAGACATGTTTAAATTAGTTTTTTAAGGTTCTTCCAATCCATTTATTTTTTTATTTTTCTCTAAATATTCTGATAATGCTTGGCGAATAATATAACTCATTGGATTGTAACTCTCATCAGATAATTTTCTTAATTCTTCCAGCATTTGTAGTCTTAAACTTTCTACAGGTTCTTTTCAAGGTTGGAGGTGTTTCTATGCCATGATAATGTAAAAAATGCTTAATATTAGTCCTTCTTCTAGCCCTAGTAGTTCTAGAACTATTCAATTTAAGGCAATATTCATCGTAATCCTTTAACCATCCAGAAAATTCCTCTCAAATACTGGTTTATTTCTTTCTTCATAGCATATTTCAAGAAGCTCCCTTGGAGTTTTATCAGTAGAACAGCAAAAATCAGATAAAGAGTATTAATAACTCTCTTTTGTTGAATCAGCTAACCCATCAGTCCAGTGCTCAACGACATCCTCACCTTGGATTTTTACCATGATCTCTTTTAATTTCATAGAATCACCAAGGATATTAGGTATAAAAAAGTTATTTCTTTATAATACTATTCATCAACCATGGTAACCTTACGCATAACATCTTTAGGTTTTATGGCGTTTACTATTTCCATACCCTTCACAACCTTACCAAATACGGTGTGTACTCCATCCAGGTGAGGTTGAGGAGAATGTGTAATGAAGAATTGACTTCCACCAGTGTCTTTACCGGCGTGAGCCATGGACAATGCCCCTGTGCCGTGCTTGTGGGGGTTTATTTCGCATTTTATTGTGTAACCTGGTCCGCCGGTTCCATCACCTTTAGGACATCCTCCCTGAATCACGAAATCAGGAAGTACACGATGAAAGGTTAATCCATTATAAAATCCCGAATTGGCCAATTTTTCAAAATTTGCAACAGTATTAGGAGCTTCTTTATCAAATAGTACCATTTCAATGTTTCCTTTTTCAGTTTCAATTATTGCTTTTTTCATAATTTTCACCAGTAGGTATATTTAGAATAGATTCTATTAAATAAATCTGTAGCCTAAGCTAAATTTCTGGGAATTTAGATTGAATTAAAGAAAAAAAATTTACCCTTAAACATTTTTAAATTAGCTTATAATCATTTCAAATATTATTCTAAGGTGATATTATTGAATACAGAAGAAATTATAGCGTTAGATAAGGAATATGTTATGCAAACTTATGGTAGACAGCCTATAGCCATTAAAAAAGGTAGCGGAGCTGTGGTATGGGATGTTGAAGGAAATTCTTACATTGACTGTCTAGCAGGTATCGCTGTAAATAATGTGGGGCACGCCCACCCTAAAGTAGTGGAAGCAATATGCAAGCAGGCAAAAAAGCTTATTCATACTTCAAACCTTTATTACACCCAGGAACAGGTGGAATTGGCTAAATTGCTTGTTGAAATTTCTCCTCACGATTTGGCTTTCTTCNNGCTTTCTTCTGCAATAGCGGAGCCGAAGCTGTTGAAGGATCGATAAAATTAGCTCGTAAATATACGGGTAAGGGAGAAATCATAGCAATGGAAAACTCCTTCCATGGTCGTACTTTAACTGCATTAAGCGCCACAGGGCAGAAGAAATATCAGAAAGGTTTCGGTCCATTAACTCCTGGTTTTAAACATGTGTCTTATGGAGATATTAACGCTGCAGCTGATGTCATCAGTAAAAAAACAGCTGCAGTTATGGTAGAGCCCGTGCAAGGTGAGGGTGGAGTAATTATGCCACCTACCGGTTATCTGAAGGATTTAAAGAAGCTTTGCCAGGAAAATAATATTTTACTCATCTTTGACGAAGTGCAAACTGGTTTTGGACGAACCGGAAGGATGTTCGGTTCTCAAACTTTTAAAGTAACACCCGATATCACTGCCTTAGCCAAAGGTATAGCGGGTGGATTCCCTATGGGTGCCATCCTAGCCAGTCGAGAAGTAGGTAATGCTTTTCAACCCAGTAACCATGCTGCTACTTTCGGTGGGAATCCCTTAGCATGTGCAGCTGCAAAAGCCTCTATTCAGGTAATTCTAAATGAAGATTTACTCTCTAAATCCAGAGAAAATGGTGATTACTTCAAATCCAAGCTCAACTATTTAAAAGATGATCATGGTATAGTGGAAGATGTACGGGGATCCGGTCTTATGCTGGGCATGGAATTGGATATAAACTGTGCAGAAATGGTAGACGAAATGCGAAGCCTAGGAATTTTGATAAACTGTACTGCTGATAAAGTTTTACGTTTTGTACCGCCTTTGGTGATTGAGAAAGACCAAATCGACATAGTAACTTGTAATTTAGATGATTTACTTCAGAAGTACTCTGAATCTACAAGTTAATAAAAAATTCTTTTTCGAATCAACTTTCAAATATCTAACATTAACTTTTTTTTTATTTAAAAAAAAATCTTAATAATTTAAATGTTTATTTGAATACCATTGATATTTGATGAATTTGCTTTGAAACACGTTTCTCTAGAAGTATTCCATGTTTTTTAACGACTTTTTCTGCATCTTCAACAATTGTACCATCCTTATTAAATCCAATTAATGATAGTCCCGCCATCATAGCACTTAAAAGAGCCCCTAAGAGGACTACTCTATGCATTCCCGTAGTGAAATTGTATGCAGCTAGGTTGAAGAGTTGACTCTGTTGGAGAATTTCCGGAGAAATTGCAGTATGCAGTAAGATTCCTGCAAAGCATACTGCAAATACCATTCCTAGATTTCTAGT
>PMNN01000062.1 GCA_003161815.1 Methanobacterium sp.
GCTGCTACAATTATTGAAAGACTAATATCATTCTGGATGACTTCATTCATAGGTGTGGCTTTGATACCTTACTACGGATCAGAGGTGCTTGATAGACTAACCGACAAATTTTGACGAATAAAAAAAATTATATAAATTAATAAAGCTCTTTTAAACATCCACATGTATTTAGTGATTTAAAAGTAAAATTATTCCTTCAAAAAGAATTTTTTGATGGACTAAAAAAAANNTAGCATTCTAAATCAGCTATTTGTAATGGATGAAAGATATTCAAAATAAGTAGGAGAATGTGATAAAATGGAGATAAATGGTGTAGAAATAGAAGATAATTTTGCAGAAGCATTCGGTATACAGGTATCCCGGTTACTTATAACTGCTGCCACCAAAAAACTGGCGAAAGTAGCTGCAGTTGAAGCAACTGGTTACGGAACTTCAGTTATTGGCTGTCCAGCTGAAGCAGGGATAGATGCCTACGTGGCTCCAGATAAAACCCCTGATGGAAGGCCTGGTTATATAATCATGATTTGTAATATGGACAANNTGTATACTAACTGCAGCTACTACAGCCGTCTTTGATTGGATGGAAGAGCCAGATGAAAAATTTAAAACTGGCCAAAAACTCAAATTTTTCGGAGATGGCTACGAGCAGAAGTTGGAAATAGATGGAAGGACTATTCATTCTATTCCCCTTATGTCAGGAGATTTTTTAGTAGAAGCTGAACTAGGTGTAAAGTCTGGAGTAGCTGGGGGTAATTTCTTTATTCTAGCTGAAAACCAGCCTGCAGGGCTTTTAGCAGCTGATGCTGCGGTTGACGCGATCGAATCTGTACCTGGAGCCATAACACCTTTCCCTGGTGGAATAGTTGCATCTGGTTCTAAGGTAGGCTCAAATAAATACAAATTCTTAGGTGCTTCTACGAACGAAAAAATGTGTGTCACCCTCAAAGAAGTAGAAGGATGCCAAATACCTGAGAAGGTTAAAGGAATTTATGAAATTGTAATCGATGGTGTGGATGAAGCCACAGTTAAAGCAGCTATGAAAGCCGGAATTAAAGCGGCAGTTACAGTTAATGGCGTAATACAAATCAGTGCCGGTAACTTTGGCGGAAATCTTGGTGCCTATAAGTTAAATCTACAGGAATTGTTCTAGGACTTTACGTCCTAATTTTTTTTTATTCAATACAGATTTTTTCTGAAGTTTCGCTTTCAATGATGTTCCAGATTTCATCTTCCTCTAGATTAACTCCTATAAGCATCCCTGATTTATCTAGGGCTTCCTCTATCTTCTTAATGGTTTTAAAGTCTCCTGCAGATACGGTGTGTGAATGTATATTCCTTGAAATTACAGAAAGGGCTTTAAGAGATCTTTGAGATTCAGGCTTCTGATATTCTCTTTCACAATTTTTAAGATCTTCATCATTCCTTAAATAAAGCTGCCTAGTTACAACCTGCCTTACTCCTGGAAGATAATGTTTGGAATCCAGTATACGTCCTCCATTTCTTATAACAACTCTTTTATCATCAGTCTGACCAGGCTTGTGTCTTAAAAACATTTCACTGACCCTTCCATATTCCTTAATTTTCTTATATATCTCGTCATGTGTCAGGTTAACGCCTAAAAGAAAACCTTTATTATTTAATTCCTTCTCTATTTTATCAAGAGTGCCAGTGTCAGGAGCTGAAATTCGGTGTGAATGAACGCCAGCACCTGATAAATTATATAATCTTTCAAGAGACTCCATTCTCTTGCTATCCTCTTCCAGACGAGATAAAAATCTTTCCATTTCTTCCGCTTCAGATAAACCAATTTTCCTGTGCAGAGGTTCATTGAATCCGGGTAAGTAATATTCAATATCCTCTAATGTACCGCCATGTTTTAAGATGATTTCTGCTTCTTCACGTATATCTGCTACACCATGAGTTTCAGTGATTTTGATCTCTGGTTTAATAACTACTTCTACTAATCGCCCGTATTTACGAGCAACCTCTCTTAGTTCATCTTCATTAAGATTCACACCTAATAAAAGTCCTTCTTGTTTAAGTTCATTCGCCACATCATCTAATGCTTCTTTACTAGGTCCTGAAATCCAATGCGAATGAATCCCGCTTACTGACTCATATATCCGTCCTAAAGATTTTTTACGAGAAGGCTCACGCTCCAAACTATTTAAAAATCTATTAAGCTGGTCTTCATTGGATATTTCTATTTTTCTAACTAAAGGTTCTTTAAATTCGGGTAAATGATATTCTATATCCTCCAAAGTGCAGTCATGTTTAAAAATGATCTCCGCTTCTCTTTTTATATCATCAACACCATGCATTTCAGTGATCTTCATGATGGTGGGCTGAACAGCTGCAAAATAAATATCTTCTGCTCCGCTAGCCTCGGGGGATATAACTTTATCCGCACCTGAACGATAAAGTCTTTTTACGTTTACTTTTTTACTAGCTCTGGTGACTATCCATACGTCAGAGCGTATTTCCCGAGCAGTTAGAGTTATGAATAAATTATCCACATCGTCGCCAGTCGTTATTATAACTGCCCTGGCTCTTTCGATTCCAGCGTCTCTCATTACACTTTCATCGGTGGCATCACCGGGAATGGCCAGGACTTTTGGATCCTCCCACAGCTCCTTTTCAATAATATTTCTATCTTTTTCTATTATTATTGCTGTTTGATTCCTTTTTAACAAGTCTTCATGAACAGCACTTCCAACTCTTCCATATCCACATAATAGAAAATGATTTTTAGTTCCTGCAATCTTTCTTCTTTGTCTAGCACCAGTTGTTATCTCTTCTACTGCCATTATACTCACCGTTATTACCAAGATAAATGCATAAGCCAATAAACCAACACCACTAACTACTAAAGTGATAACAAAAATTTTTTGTACTGGAGTTATTGGAACTATATCACCAAATCCCACTGTTGCTATGGTGGTAATGGTGAAATAAATTGAATTTATATCATTAAGATTCATTATGTAATGGGATCCAATGAAACCATAGGCTATGAGGATTAACACACCAATTAAAGCGTATTTTACAAACGAAGAAGGAATAGGAGTAATATCGTCAGGTATAGGGAAAGCAATTGAGGGAACTATGGCCACGGGATCACCGTATATTTTAAATTCAATCCTTACGAACGTCTTAATTTAAAAATAAAATTAGAACGTTCATCAAATTAAGTTATAATTAAATATCATCTCTTTTTTAATATAAATTATTTCTGGACATAATATGTTATTTTAAACATTAATCCTCGCTATCTTTTATTAATAGATTTTATTGTCTAATTAATTATTTTTTCGTTAAGTTCTTTAAATCTATCGATTATTAGGTTCCAAACGCTATTAATTTAACTTTGAAAAGCTATGTTTACTTTACAGAATTTACATACAAACATTCTTTGATAACCCGGTGAAATCTAAGAAAAATTTGATGTTTTTTTTATTTAAGTTCATTTAAAATTTGTTGAGCCTTATTTTTCACAGCAATTTTCAATTCATATACTAGTTGTGCTGCTTCAGTTTTATTCAACATTGCACTTACCATATCTAAAACTTCTGCCCAGTTAGCATCGTCTTTAATCTCTTCCCGGCTATTTTCTTCAACTTCTTCCCAATTATCCATGTTTTTAATACCTCCTTTTTAGATAAAAAATAATATAAGTGTATTATAAATTATAATTTGGTGATTATTATGACTCCCAAGGATATGATGGTAGTTGATGCCAATACCGAAGCATTAGGAATTCCTAGAGCATCACTCATGGAAAACGCAGGTCATTGTTTGACAGAGATATTATCAAGGATTTCAAAACCATGTAAAATATCTATTTATGCAGGCACCGGTGGAAATGGTGGTGATGGCTTCGTAGCTGCCCGATACCTTCTAAACAAAGGATTTGAAGTGGATATATATCTCCTTGCACATCCCTCACAGATAAAGTCCAGGGAATCCCGGAAGAATTGGGAGGTACTTCAAAAAATCAATGTAGGTTTAAATAAACTTAAAATCAATGTGTTGGAAGATTCGTCGGATCTCCAAATCACAGATTCAGAAGTGGTATTAGACGCGATTCTGGGCACTGGAGTGAAAGGAAATCTCAGAGAACCCATATCTAGTGCTGTTGATGTAATTAATAATACAATTGCTATTAAAGTGGCTGTTGATGTTCCTACCGGTTTGGATCCTCTCACAGGTAAGGTTTTCGATAAAGCTGTAAAGGCAGATAACACTATAACTTTTCATAGGATTAAATCAGGACTTAAAGAGGCTAAAAAGGAATATGTGGGTAATATTCATTTATGTGATATTGGAATTCCGAATGAAGCTGAAATATTCACTGGTCCTGGAGATCTTCTACGATATAATAATAGGAATGAAGGGTCTCATAAGGGGCAGAATGGTAAAGTACTTGTTATTGGTGGAAATAGCGATTATTCCGGTGCTCCAGCAATTGCAGCATTATCATCCTTGAAATCTGGTGTTGATCTGGCAATAGTGGCAGTTCCTTCAAATGTGAGTAATATTATAAAATCTTATTCACCAGATTTGATCGTTAAAAATTTATCTAAAGACTTTATAACACCCCACGATGTTGATAAAATATTAGAATTATCTAAAAATGTCGATTCTCTTGTAATAGGCTGTGGTATGGGACTAGAAGATGAAACTGGTACTGCATTAAACCATCTACTGGATAGAATCAGAAAACCGATGGTTATAGATGCTGATGCTCTTAAACTCCTTGATTTAGATTTAATAGAAAAATTAGGAAATAATATTATTCTAACGCCACATGCAACGGAATTTAAAGAATTATTCGGCATTAAGGTTCCAGAAGAACTTGAAGATAAAATACAAACCATTTTAAAAGCATCAGCAAGTTGTGACTCTACAGTTCTGGTGAAGGGTGTAGTGGATATAATTGCAAGCAATGATAAATTTAGACTCAATTTCACAGGGAATCCGGGGATGACGGTAGGTGGAACCGGCGACTGTCTGGCAGGTTTGGTGGGAGGATTATTGGCTCAGGGTCTTGATGGTTATGAAGCAGCATTTTTAGGGGCTTATATTAATGGAAAGGCGGGGGACCTGGCTGCTTTGAAATATAATTATAATTTCACTGCCACTGAACTATTAAATTTCATTTATACTTCATTCAAATAAAAATTAAAAAAAGCTAATAAATACTTATTTTCAAATTAAAGGGAGATAATAATTTGAAAGAAATTAAAAAAAGTATCCCGGAAAAAGGAGCTTCTATTCAAAAAGATATGGAAACTTATGCTATAATCCCTTATTTTCCCGGGGGCATGGTTGATCCTAAAAATTTACGGAAAATAGCAGATTTAGCAGAAAAATATAACATTAAAATCATTAAAACCACATCAGAGGGTAGAATATCGCTCTATGGTATTAAAGAAGTGGATTTAGATAGTATATGGAATGAATTGGGATTGAAACCCGGTGGACATATTGGCAAATGCGTAAGACCTGCTAAATGTTGTATAGGCAATATATATTGTAAGAGTGGAATGCAAAATACTGTGGAAATGAGCCACAGAATTGATAAACTTTATTGTGGAATTCAAACACCCCGTAAATTAAAAATAGCCATTTCAGGATGTCAGAACTCATGTGGTGAATCATCTGTTCGAGATATTGGACTGATTGGAACAGGTAAAGGTTGGAAGTTACTGGTGGGAGGAAACTGTGGTGTAAAACCTAGGATTGGTAGTCTATTGGCTAAAAATCTTCCTGATGATGAATTGATTAGAATAATTGGTAAAATAATAAATTATTACAGAGATCAAGACATTGACAAACGTATGGGTGTATTTATAGAGGAAATTGGATTCGAAAAATTCTCGCAAAATATTTTAGAATAAAATACTAGTTTTATTCAGTGAAATTTTTTTGAAGACTCATCATTAGTTCTATTTATTAATTATTAAAAAAAAATTAATCCTAAGATTTAGAGAATATTTGGGCTGATATAATCAGTCTCCAAATTTAATAAATTTCTTAGGCTCGAAATTAGTTTTCATGTTCCAGAAATAAGCATCTCCTTTTGTAATGCGGAAGATTATGAGTCCTGGGTGGTCAAAGGTCATGCCAAATTCTTTAAGGAATGGTCTATCTTTTAAAACTTTCTTTTTAAGTTCTTGATCGTTTAAGAACTCTACTTCGCCTGCAACTCTCATCATGGTTCCTGATGCTTCGCCTGGTTGCCAGAAACATGCTTCTACCTTCCGATTTGCCTGTAGCTGGCCATACATATCTTTCATATCCCCGATTTGGAAATAAAACCCTTTATCATCGGCAAACCAGAATCCAAGTGCCCTTACTCTAGGCTGATCTCCATCCATTGTTGCTAAATAGCAAACAGGTGTTTCATTGGCAAATTTTATACAGTCTTTAAAATCCATTTATAATACACCTCAATATATGAATTATTTTATAATTTTAATATGTATTTTTTTCTTAATAAAAACCTAACACTTTGGCTATGATCAAAATTCCAAATCCGATTATTCCTCCAAATCCTGCAATTAATACAGTTAGTATATTAATGGGTATCTTGAAGAATGGTAATAAATTGAATAGAAACAGGAGTATAAGACCTAAGAATGCGTGGACTCCAATGTAGAGAACTATTTTTCCTATTCCGTATAGTATTCTGAAACCAAATATAGCTAGGATTATTAACAGTATTCCGATTATAATGATGGTGGTTAAATCCATAGTATTATCGTCAATTCTTTAAATATAGTTTAATCCTTTTTGCACACGTTTTGGTAGCAAGCTGCTTGTATACCATAGTTTTTTACCATTCCAACTATTTCGCGCTGATCGGTTTCTTTATCTTCAAATGATACGGCTTGTTCCTGGTAGAGACTGAAGGGAGATTTCCTGCCTAAAATCCTTAAATTACCTTTATGTAATCTTATTCTTACTATACCTGAGACTCGTTTCTGCATATTATCAATTAGACAATCAAGGTCTTCACGTAAGGGTTCATGCCATAAACCATTGTAAATTAACTCTGAATAAGTTTGAGAAGTGTTTTCAGCGAATTTCAACTCTTCCCTGGTGAGTACAATTTGTTCTAAGGCTTTATGGGCGGTTATTATCAGAACAGCGCCGGGTGTTTCGTAATTTTCCCTTGATTTGAGGCCTATGATACGATCCTCAATTATATCGATTCTCCCGATTCCATGCAATCCACCGATTCGGTTGCATTCTTTTATTATATCCACAGGATCTAATTTTTTTCCATCCAAGGCTACGGGAATTCCTTCTTCAAATCTTATTTCAAGTATTTGGGCTTCATCCGGTGCATTACTGCTCGAGCGAGTCCAGTTGAATGCTTCTTCCGGCATTTCCACCATAGGATCCTCGAGTATATCTCCTTCAATGGATCTACCCCAGATATTTTCATCTATACTATAAAGCTCGAAAATGGGTAGAGGTATACTATGAGATTTTGCGTATTCTATTTCTGCACTTCGAGTGAGGTTTAAATCTCTTACAGGTGCTATTATCTGGCAACTTGATCTGGATCGGATGGTGGATTCAAATCGGAATTGATCATTACCTTTACCCGTGCATCCATGGGATATAGCTATTGCATCCTCTTTTTTGGCTAGTTCAACGATTTTCATAGCTATCAGAGGTCTTGCTAGGGCTGTGCTTAAGGGGTATCCTTCATAAGTTGCGTTGGCTTTTATAGCTTTAAATATGTAATCTGTGGCAAATTCGTCCTTAGCATCGATGGTGTAGTGTTTTGAAACACCGATTTTATGTGCAACTTGACTAGATCTTTTTACTTCTTTTTCTGGTTGTCCGACGTCCACACAGGCTGTAATAACTTCCATATTATATTTTTCTTGAAGTAGTTTGATACATACTGATGTGTCGAGTCCACTGCTGAATGCTAGAATCACCTTTTCCATGTTCTTCATCATCCTTAATTATTTTATAATATTAATTAATTCTAAAAATATGAAATAGTTTTTTTTATACTCTTATAGAATAATCTTTAGAATAAATATAATATACACTAATTTATTAATCCTCAATTTAAACTTGGTGGATTTATGGTCACAGAATTAAACATAAGAATAATATCTCCTGAGACGGCTGGAAACATCCGTAAAAATCAGATTTTAATAGAGCACATCCCTGATGGTGATTTGAATTATAGAATACTAGAAATTGCTTTGAAAGGAACACCAATAATCAAAATGGGGGATGGTTATCCTAGAGTAATGTTAACTGCTGGAATCCATGGAAACGAGCTTCCACCACAAGTAGCTGCTTTAAGAATGATTGAAAATCTTAATTCACAGGATATAAATGGGACAGTTTTCATCATTCCATTTACTATACCTCAAGCTACCATGAATGGTTCAAGACGATTTAAAGGATTTGATATGAATAGGAAAGCTTCAAGTGAAGGTTACATTACTCATAAAATAATAGAAACTGTTAAATCCTTGAAAATAAATTCTTTAGCTGATTTCCATGCTACTAAACCTAATAGTAATCCTGGAGTTGAGAGTGTTTTCTGCTCAAAGAAACCATGTATTCTAAGTTTTAAAATAGCGGCACATATAAATAAAATTTCATCGTCTAAGATTATTTGTCATGAAACTGCTGGAAGCTTATACAGCGGAGCATTGGAGGATGAATGTAATATAAGTGGAGTCCCGGCTGTAACTTGCGAAGTAGTGTCCAATAATAATAAAATAGATTCGGGGAGTCTTGATAGGTCATATTTACAGATGATGGCTTATTTGGATTATTTTGATGTGGTTAATCTATTTAATGAATTGAAAATTAGATGAAAATGATTTGTTTAAAACCACTGAAAAAGTCTTAAAAAAAAATATTTTCACATATTTTTTAAATTTGCCATTATTCCTGTTCTTTTTCTATCTTCCTTTGGAGGTTATAGGGGCTTCAATCGAGGGTAATTTTCGAGTTTTATTTAACTAAACTTGCTTATAAAAAAATAGCTTCATTAATATACATTTTTTCGAATAAATAAATTAAAAATGTAAGTTTATTTCTCTAATTGAAAAGTTTATTTTTTATAGCTCAGATAAATTATCAGTTATCTTTATATATCATGTTTTATAATGATGAATTATAATTTATCATGCTATTATAAAATCCGATTAAGGATAATAATACTGATTCATCGGTTAATAATGTTCTAATTCATGATGTAAATATTAAAGGGGAGTAAATAATGTTTATAGTGAGAATATTCTATGGAATAGCTTATTTCGCTGTTTTGTTATATGAAATAGGTAAAGCTACATTGGATGTTGCAATAAGAACCGTGAATGGAGAAGTTGAACCAGTTGTGGTAGAGATAGAAACCGTACTCAAAAGACCCATTTCACAAACAATACTAGCTAACAGTATTACTTTAACCCCTGGAACACTTTCAATCGATCTAGATTCAGAAAATCAGGTTTTAATAGTTGCAACTATAAGTCCCAGAAGTAAAGAAGAAGTAATTCCATTTGAACCATATATAAAAGGGATGTTAGAATGAACATACTGCTTATATCAGAATANNTGACTGCATTGGCTATATTTGTCCTAT
This sequence comes from Methanobacterium sp., assembly GCA_003161815.1. Lineage (GTDB taxonomy): Archaea > Methanobacteriota > Methanobacteria > Methanobacteriales > Methanobacteriaceae > Methanobacterium_A. The sequence continues at coordinate 9,632 of PMNN01000062.1, forward strand.
CTACCATAAGAATCACTACTAGAAAAACCATTGCAATGAGTTTAGTAGGACTCTCCGGATTAAGTATAGCAGTTGCAACTATCTTAATTTTAATTGGAACCATTTATAACATAGGATTTTGTTCAAATATAGCTACTGCTCTTATAATTTTAGGGCCAGTAGGTACTATTGCATTTTCAAAAGTTTTAAAAGGTGATTTGAATGACTGATGTAATAACGTTAATAGAATCAGCGGTTCTAATAATAACAGCCATATTAGTGTTACTCTCTGCTATTGGAATTTTACGATACCGGGATGATTTGGATAGAGTGATCTACGCCAGAATACATATATTAGGGGTGGCTGATGTAGCCTGTATTTTAGCCTTATTGGTTTTGGGTCAAGTTTTTTTAGCAGTAGCATACTTTATATTGGCACCTTTTAACGCACACGCCATATCTAACGCCTTCTACTATGGGGAGGAAAAAAAATGATTGAATACATTGAATACGTACTCATGTTAACCACGGTTCTTGGAGCAGTAATAGCCCTTATACAAAGAGATCTTTTAAAGGCAGCCATATTAACCGGAATACCTGGTGCTTCTCTGGCTTTCTTGTATCAATTTTTACTAGCTCCTGACGTGGCATTGACTCAGGCTATTGTGGGATCAGCGATTGTCCCTGTATTCTTCGCCCTGGCAGTTCTCAGAACACGTAGAATGGAGGAATAAAAAAAAATGGTTCTAAGTGCTCAATTATTTTCATTTTTCACGGCGGGGTCATTGATAGTTATTGGGATATTTGCTGCATTATTCCTGGATAATCTTATAAAGAAGATCATTGGGTTAGCTTTCATAGGTGATGGTGTTAATCTGTTTATAATTACCATGGGTTATAAGCCCGGGGGAATTGTCTATATATTCCTTCCCAATATGACCATTAGCAATTTTGCACAGACGGCCTCTTATCCTCTTCCATTTGCACTGGTGCTAACCAGTATTGTTATTGGAGCTAGTACCCTCGCGGTAATGCTGGGACTTGTCATTGTGCTTAATAAACGGCATGATTCTTTAAGTGCTTCTAAGATTTTAGGAGATGAGAGGGACTAAAAATGCTTCAAAATTTATACAATCTAATAAAAATGGTAGTTAATATGAATAAACCATTAAATGATTCAGGGGATGGTTAGTCAATGGATCCATTTATTCCGATAATGGTCATACTCCCAATTGCCAGTGCACTTTTCCTGAATTTACTACATAAAAATGATCGCACAGTCAAAATATTAGCTATAGTCACTGCATTAGTATTACCTATCATTCCATTATTAACAGGTTATGGTTCACATTATTTCGGAGGCTATGCTCCGTTATCTCAAAATTCAGCTATAGCTCAAGGGTTACCCTCCTTAATCACGGGTACCCAATTATTTATATTCCATCCAGCCATTACCTATGTGTTTGCTAGTGCACAAAAGGTTATGATATTTATATTAGGAATTGTAGCATTTTTCGCCGTTTTTACAGCTTTAAACGAGACTAAAAAACCTTCAGGAGTTTACGCATTCTTAATGTTCATGGGTACTGCTTCTGTAATTGCCATTCTACTTTCTGATGATATATTTAATTTGTATGTATTCTTTGAAATTGCTGCTTTAGCACAGGTAGGAATCGTTATTGCATCAAATGTAAAGCATAACTATGAAACCGCGCTTAAATACGTCATACTGGGAAATATTGCTGGTCCATTACTTCTTCTAGGAATAGCATTACTTTTAGGAGTTACCGGTAATGTTAATATTACAGATATTATTTATTCCATAAAACATGGATTGGTAAACCCTCAAAATCCAGTGCTTCTCATGGCTTTGGGTCTTATAACATTTGGATGGCTTTATGGTTCTGGATTACCGCCATTCCACACTATTAAATCAGCTTTATATAGTAAGGCTCTTCCTCATGGTGCAGCCTTAATTCAGGCTTTTACTGTGTTCATGATGGTCGCGCTGGGAGTTATAATTCTTAGGATCTTTTCCTATTTACCATTCTCTAAAATGGCCATCATTGCAGTATCACTTTTAGCGTTGGTTCTCAGCATAACCATGGCCATAGTGCAGACGGATTTCAAGAGGATCCTTGGTTACCTAGCTCTAGGTGAATTAGGTTATATAGGAATAGGATTAGGATTAGGTACTACATTAGGTATTACTGCAGGTCTTTTCCAAGCCGTGAATGAAGCCATAATAACCGCATTCCTCTTTATAGGATTTGGAACAGTTTTATATAAAACAAGAACCAGCGACACTCGTAAATTGGGGGGTATGATGTTTAAAAACCCCCGAGTGGCTCTCTTAGTCCTTCTGGCAGGTTTAGCCATGGCGGGTGTTCCACCATTAAACGCTTTCCAAAGTAAATTAATGTTGATCCAGGCATCTTTACAGGCAGGAGTACCTGAACTAGGTATAATTATGATACTCTTAAGTATTGTAACATTTATGACATTTATGAAGGCATTTTACACCATATATATGCGGCCGAAGCCTCCTGAACTCGTAATACATGATTATAAAATACCTAAAGCTACTATTATATCTTTGGTGGCTTTTCTAATCATTTGTTTAATATTAGGTTTGTTCCCACAAATAGCAACAAGTAATCTACAAACTTTAGCTTCTAGCCTAGTTTAAAATGAGGAGATTTCATATGAGTATTTATGATTTAATCTTAAAAAGAATAAGGGAAATACAGGGAAAAACTGAGGAAGAGGAACCCCTAACTAATATTTCAGCTTCTTCAATGTTAACAGCTGAAATAACACTAATTTCATCCATTTTAATTGCATTAATCATGGTAAGACTGATAAATAAGGCTTTGATGATAGTTTTGGTAATAGCTGTATTCTTTATTGCATTAATGATTACGCCTATCATGCCCAAACTTATAAGGGAGCAGAACGATTCTTTCAATAATATGATTTTCTATATCGTATTGGCACTGGGAATTTTAATAGCGCTGTTTTATTGGGGGAATTTAAATGTATGATGGATTTAAAAATTTAATAGGTGCAATAGCACTTTTAGTATTCGCAATAACTCTATTTAATGCAATATATGGATTTAATCTCATATTATATCCTGGTATTAGTTATCTTTACAATTGGGTAGGTCCTACTATTGCTCCTAACATGGTTACGAATATAGTATTTGACTGGAGAGGATACGACACTTTAGGAGAAGCTTTAATATTGGTAAGCGCAGTGGTAGTGACTTTATTAATATTTGGCAGAGGAAGGGTAAAGTTGGGAGGAAAGTAGAATGAGCACCATACTTAAAATATTCGTATTTCCAGCAGCTCTCATAGTAATGACTTTGGGAATTGACACCATTTTAGGTGGTCACATAACTCCTGGAGGAGGTTTTCAGGGTGGTGCTATAATTGCCGGTGGATTCATATTCTGCGTTATTGTTTATGGATTAAAAGACAGCCCCATCAAATTCTCCCATGACTTTATTGCCCGATTAGAGAGTGTAGGTGCTCTTACATACGTGTTTCTTGGTTTAGCTGGATTAATATTCTCCGGATATTATCTATACAATCTCGGGGTAGATCTCTACCAAATAGTTCCACCCTTCATAAAGAACTTATTTGACTACCCTGATCCACTGCATGCTGGAATAATACCATATTTAAACTTTGTAGTTGGTCTTAAAGTATTTGTGGGTTTAAGTGCTGTTGTTATAGCATTTTTAGGGTTTAAAGGAGAGATTGAAGAAGAAGGAGAGGAAGAGGAGATTTAAAATGGTCTATTTTTATTTAGGTCCAGTTACTCTGGGATTTTTACTAGGATTCATATTGGGAAGCAGAGTTAAAATATTCCCAGAAAGCAAATTGAACTTCACTTTAGGAAGCTTCATAGTGATAGTCCTAGCGGCCATTATAGTCGCATATCTGGAAGGTCCTTTTCCCTATTACTTGGGCTTACCCCTCGCCCCGGGCTTTATATCGGGTATCTTAGGTATTATAATTGGTAAGTTAACTCTTGGGAGACTGCTAAAGGATGAGAATATAGGGAGCAATTAAGAGATCATATTTAAAAATTTAGAATAATTAACACAAAAAAAAGATTGATGGATTTGGAAGGTACTGATAATGTTTTTATCAACAAATGAATGTGAAGGACTAGGAGAATGCATTAAAGAATGCCCTACTGGGGCTATAAGATTAATAGAAGGTAAAGCTTTTAGCTGCATTACCTGTGGTGCCTGTGCAGAGACTTGTCCAAATAGTGCTATTAAAAAGAATAAGTACGGAGGATATATCGTGGATAGGGCTAAATGCAATGCCTGCGGAGTCTGCGAGATGACCTGCCCGGTTAACAGTATCAGAATCGAAGAGGGTGTAGTAAAAGGTATTTGTGCTCGATGCGGAATTTGCGTCGATACATGTCCAGCAAAGGCTAGGATAGATGCTTACGATGTTATAGAAAAAAGGCAGCTACAATTCTTGGAGGCATTAAATCTCACGGTTCAGCCAGAGGTAAGAATTCAGAAGGAAGGAACGAAGGCTGAAAGAGTGAACGTAGTAACTGAAGAGGATGAATGTACTTTATGCAGGCGATGTGAGTATTACTGCCCTACTGATGCTATAATGGTGGATGTAAACAATGAAGGAGAATGCACTAATTGCAGAATCTGTGAAGATGTTTGCCCAGCTGGAGCAATAACTGATAATGTTATAGATGAGGATAAATGCACATTATGCCTTAAATGTGTTAAAGAATGTCCCAGCAAGGCATTATACATTGAAGACTTTAAGATTAAAATCAGAGAACCAGAAACTGATGAAGAAAGAACGGGAAGTATAGTATCCTGTTTGAATTGTGGTCTTTGTGCAGATGCATGCTCTCAAGGAGCACTTCGAATGATTGACGGTAAAATGCGATATGATCCTACTCTCTGTGAGGAATGTGAAAACATGGAATGTTTAGATGTTTGTCCAGTGGGTACGCTTCGTTTATCAGATGAAGCAGAAGGGAGGATTAAGGGATTCTGTGTTTCTTGCGGTCGTTGTGTTAAAGCATGTGATGTGAATGAAGCCAGAAGTTTCCAAGATATTACATGGGAAGGAAATGTTTCCGAGGATTGTATATCCTGTGGTGTATGTGCTGAAATCTGCCCAAAAGATGCTATAACTCTCAAAAGAGGTTCTATAGAAGTTGATCTGGATGAATGTATTTTATGTGAGAAATGCGCTATTCATTGCCCACGGGATGCCATACCCAAAACTACTATGCGTAAAAAATTGATAAAAGAGGGATTCACCTATATTCAGGATAAATTATGCATGCACTGTAAGTTATGCACTAAAATATGTCCAGAAGAAGCCATCACTGAAATGGAGGATGGTGAGATAGTTGTGGATGAATCTAAATGTAATTACTGTGGAGCTTGCTCCAACGCCTGTCCAGCTAGAGCTATCATATTTGAAAGGGAATTTGAGGTGGCACCATGAAGGATTTAATCAGAATTTTTCTTGAGGGAATCATAAACAACGTTAGCAGAATTCTTTTCGCCTCAGACAGGGTAACTGATATGGATATTAGGAATAGTATCATTGAAGGCAGAGTAATGCCAATGGATAAGGTGGCGGAGGTTCCCTGTATTGGCTGCGGAGGTTGTTGTAATGCCTGCCCCACTGAAGCTATCGAAATGATAGACTTAAAGGAACCAGTGGAAATGATGAAAGGATTAGTTAAAACTCAGATACCAGTTTTAAACAGTGAAAAATGTGTAAATTGTTACTATTGCCATGATTTCTGCCCACTTTACGCTTTATTTGGTATGGCGGGAACTATTCATCCCAATGATGTTGGGGAAGTTGAATCGGATATATCACAGCTTCTTGAGAAACCCATTAAAATATCAGATGATAAAATAGCTTTCATAGCCCAATACCTGTCAGATTCAACTGTTTTGAAGAAAAGAAAACAGATAGACAGATGAATTTATAAAATTTATTAATTTATTCAAAAAATGGATTTTTTAGAGGAGAAAAAGTAAAATATCTTTACAAAACATTTAAAAGTGATTACATGAGTTTAAAATCATATTCAAGAGCCAGAGCCGTACATGTTATGCTTGTGTATACTGGTGGATGTAATGGCTGCGATATCGAAATAGTGAATTGTATTTTTTCACCGAAATACGATGCAGAGCAATATAAAATATTCCTCACTTGGAATCCAAGAGAAGCTGATGTACTGGTGGTTACTGGTCCTGTAACTAAACATAATGAACAACCTCTACGTGAAATATATAAAGCCATACCTGAACCTAAGGCAGTTATAGCTGCAGGGGCTTGTGCATTAATGGGTGGAGTTTATAAGAATATTAACGGTGATATTCCTTCAGAGGAAATAATGGGACCAGTGGATAATATTATACCAGTGGATGCTAAAGTACCGGGCTGCGCTGTGCGGCCAGAGGATGTTTTAGCAGGAGCAGTTGCAGCTCTACCAAAATTACTGAATGCCAAATAAAGAAAAAAATCTACTTATATCCATTAATAGGTATGGAAATTAGGACACAATCAACACATTTAAACAAAAAAAATAGGATTAAAAAATAAAGGATATTCATAAATGAAATTAAAAGAGGTTTTTCATATTAATAAAGGTGTATTCTAATGGATGAAGATAATAAAATAACTAAAAAACAGGTAATAGAGACGGAAGTCCCAATGGGAACTGTGCATTCTGCAGCTATAGAACCTTATCGGGTGCGTTTATTCGTTGAAGATGAGGTAGTGAAAGATGCTGAGATAACTGTAGGGGTCAACCATCGGGGTGTGGAGAGAATAATGGAAGGATTACCTGTAGAGAAGGCTAACAGTTTAACCGAGAAAATTTGCGGAATTTGCTCTAACAGTCACATTTGGAACTCCGTTATGGTGGCTGAGAAAGCCTTAGGAATCGAAGTACCTGAAAGAGCTTTATACATTAGGATAATCATGGAGGAACTGGAAAGACTACACAGTCACATGTTATACTTAGCTCATGGAAGCGAAGTCCTCGGCCATGAAACCTTCGCCATGAGAATGTTCTATATCAGAGAAACTGTAATGGAACTTTTAAGGATGATTGGAGGTAATAGAGTACAGTACGGTGTCCCTATTCTTGGGGGTGTAAGGCCTCGTGCAGAACTGGATCAGATGAGGATCCAGAATATTAAAGATGGAATGGATTATGTGGAGGAGAAAATTTTAGAATTCGCGGAGCGTTTCGTTTCAGATCCCATGATCATGTCTCGTATAACCGGCGTGGGGGTCCTTAAAAAAGAGGATGCAATAAGATTATCTGCCACCGGACCAACTCTACGCGCTACTGGAGTGGATATTGACCTCCGCAGGGATATGCCTGAGTATGACTCATTTGATTTTAATGTTATAACGCAAGATGATGGTGACATTAAATCTAACTTATTAGTGCGAGTGCTGGAGATTCCGGAGTCTATTAAGATAATAAGACAGGCTATAGCTAATCTTCCTGATGGTAAAATAACTAACCGTGGCTGGGATATGGAGGATACTCCAATAACTAAAAGTTACATTGAAGTGCCTAGAGGCAAGCTTTACCACTCTTATAGTTTAGATGATGGACGGGTTAGGAATGTCATTGTAAGAACTCCTTCTATAACTAATATAGGAGCTATGGAGTATGCTTGTATAGGTAGTCATATTACAGATGCCCAATTAGCTATTGTGCAGTGTGATCCTTGTTTCACTTGCACTGATAGGGCTATTCAAATAATCCAAATATAAAGAGGGAGATTAATAAATGAGCATTGCAGATTCATTAGTTGCGTTAATAGCTGTGATAGGAACCTTAATATTGGCATTCTTTGTGAGTGTCTGGTTACCGGGTATTGAGAGAAGGTTTCATGCCAGAATTCAGCAGAGGATAGGCCCACCGCTATCCACTCCGGGTATCATGGCTCCAATTAAATTCTTCTTTAAGGAAGTTATAAATCCTAATTCACCAATGCCGGGAGTTTATAATGCTTTACCTATCATAGGTTTAGTAATCACCATATTCCTATTAATGATTACTATGCCCCAATTATACGTATTGGCGGCTTTCGCCAGTGTAATAGCATTAGTAGGGCTTTTAAAGGTGGAGGAGATACTGTACATGTTCATGGGCTCTTTATCTCAATCTATATTATCAGTGAAAATGCCTTTCCCTGACATTGTTAAAGGAGCTAAACATCCCGAAGTATCGAGATCTTTTGTAGAACAACTCAGTTCCATGCGAGCATTTAGGCTCATCGCCTTTGGTTCATTCCCTATTTACATAGCAATATTTGTAACGGTGGCGATATCTAAAAGCATTTATATTGGTGATATCGTAAGCTACCAGCAGATTCATGGGCCAATCCTCTTCTCCTTAGCAGGTATTCTAGGGGCAATAGTCTTTTTCATAGGATTCATGATACTTTTAAATGAGTATCCTTTTGCAATACTCAAAACAAAGGCAGATGTTATTGAAGGCCCNNACGAAATATCGGGCGTATGTTTACATAAGCCGAGGATTCCTAATATTCGTTTTAGCCAGCATCTTCGCCACATTATTCCTGGGCATACCACCAAACATCCTGAGTTGGACTATACTCATAAATATTGCCGTGACATTAATATTCACTATGATCATGGCTACTTTGAGCACATTCTCTCCAATATTCACCTTCAAACAACTCTATCCGATAGTGGCAGGTGTTTCTATGATAGGAATTCTGGCAATTATTGCAACATTTTTATAAATTCACTTTAAGTAAAAAAAGAATAGAAGATAAAGAAATAAAAAAATTTGAATCTATTAAAAACATAATTCAGGGTGATTTAATGAAATTTGTGGTAAGGCCCATGCACATCATAAGTGTAGGCGGATACATCGTGGAAACAGATTTCCCCTACCGTAACATAATAGTAGTAAATCCCAATGAGGAACCTATAAAGATTGATGTACCTATTTTCTCAGAGGAATGGATTGAAGAACAACGGAAATTAGGACTTGAAATCACACCTACCAAGGATGAAGATTCATTTCTACGCGCTTTTAGAAAAGCAAAGATTAAATTGGATAAAATGAAAACAAAAAATTAAATTATACTTTTTTTTAAAGTTTTTAATACATTTATTTAATAATTCAGTGGATATTCTAGCAAATAGCTAAGAATTGTAAGTTTTAAAGATTATTTCATTTTTATGATGAGTAGTTGAAGGCTTAGAAAAATCATAAAAAGTAGAACAAACAAAAATAAAATCAATAATTTAAAGTTAAAAAATGTTTGAACATTTATAAAATTTTCGAAAAAAAAATTTATAAAAATGGGTGGTTAGAAATTTTATGAGAAAACTTGAAATTATTATATTCGCCATTTTAATAATTGTTGTCATTGTAGCTGCAGTTACATTTAATGGCAAAAATACTTCCAATCAAAGTGTCTCAAATGTGACATTACAAATAATTTCGACTGGTTCATGGAATGGTGAGTATGCATATCATAATGGAAATCAAATGATAAATGGGACTGGGGATGCTTTATACAACTTAAGTCCTAATCCAGGTCATGTTACAGCTTCTTTAACGAATGATGGCAATGGAACTTTATTTGTACAATTACTCCAGGGCACAAACGTCATTCAAACTCAAAACACTACAGTCAACCAGGGAACAGTAAATATTGATCATAAATTCTAAAATTTTTTTTAATTATTTTTTTTATTAAAATTTCTAATTGTGAATATTAGTTAATTTTCGCACTTTTTTTTTTAATTCATATTGTTAAAAACCCATATATTGGTGTATACTCCCAAAAACTCCATAATGAAGAATATTTGCATCATCAATTCATTTAAGAATAAAAGTGAATGAATTAGATATATTTATGAACAATTATTTAGTTCTAATTCATAATAAAAAAGAATTTAAAAAAAAAGAAATTATCCCTAAAATAATTTCTTGCATAAATTATAAGTTTGCTAAATAATCAAGTAAATAAGAGACTTTATAGATTATTTATAAGTTATGAGAGGATTAAATGAAAGAAACTGCTATAAACATCAAAGCTCAGAATAAACCCGGAGTTCTGCGGGATATAACTGATATGCTAGCACGAAATGGAATAAATATTACATATACTCATCTTTTCATAGAAGGTAAAGAGTCAGCATCCATTTACATGGAATTAGAATTCATGGAGAACATGGAAAAATATATTAAAATTATCAGAAATTTTGAAGAAGTATCAAAAGTGGAAATTCACAGATCTCTGGGAGAAATTTATGGTAAAAGAATCATTATAATTGGAGGAGGAGCACAGGTTGCTATGGTAGCTCAAGGAGCTATAACCGAAGCTGACAGACACAATATACGAGGAGAACGTATTAGTGTAGATACTATACCGTTAGTTGGGGAGAATGAACTCGCAGAGGCGGTTTCTGCAGTGGGAAGACTTCCAAGAGTTGGAGCTTTAGTTTTAGCTGGTTCCCTCATGGGTGGAAAAATCTCGGAAGCCATCGAAGAAATAAAAATTGATCATGAAGTCATCGTCATTAGCCTCAACATGCCTGGTGGTGTTACTGAAAAAGCAGATTTGATTGTAACTGATCCAGTGCAAGCAGGGGTGATGGCAGTGATGGCTGTTGCTGATACTGCTATATTCGATATTAAAAAAATTAGAGGAAAAAGATTTTAAAAAAAAAGATTATTTATTAAAAACAGAAGTATAATATTTTTACTCTATTTCTGGTTCTAAAGTCCTGATAAGTCTTTCTGCAGCTAATTTTACATCATTATCTTTTATTTCACTACTTCTAGCTATTTTAAGAGCTAATTCCAAAACTTTCGGAACATCTTCAGGAGAAATATCCGTAACCATACTATTATAACTTTGTCCCGATTCATCTTCCATTTCAACATTTTTCTCTTCCATAGTATCGAGCAAAATTTTGCATTCTTTAATTAAATTTGGGTCTTCTTTCATTTCCTCACATTTAGCCATGAGCTTTTCACTATTCTCTTCCATAGTTATCACCAATGTTTTATTATGATCTTCAATTAATTTATATGTTATATATTTTATTTAAGGTTAGATGATGTTATTTATAAATAAATTTGTAGATAATTATGTTTCTATTAGATTTATCATTTTCTATTTTTATTTTAATTAATCCCTTACCTAGTAGTATTTTACATAACAATGCTAAATGGAATATAGATAAAATTTATAATTTGATAAAAAATATAATAATTAAGAATATTTTAGCTTATTCAAAAAAAAAATTATTGGATTAAAAAAAATTTTTGCTATTGAATATCTTAAAAAATGAATCAGGGTGATTTTATGGCATCATACATGGATAGTATGGACGGACCTGTAGTAAAAGCAGCNNGCTGAAATGGCCTTAGATATGGAAAATATGAATTATGTCCTCCCTTTTGTAGTTTCCGAAGATGAAGGTGAGTTGAAAGATGCATTTGAAAGAACACTTTCAGTAAGAGAACTCAGCGGAGAAGCAGCGGAATTGGCTGATTACTGGTTTTTTGAAACAGTGGTTCGTTTACATAATAAAAGTGAGGGAAAAGCATATAATGGTTTGAAACCAGCTGGAATGGATTGGGGACCTATTATTCCCAAATTAGATAAAGCAATTGAAACTGAAAATATCGACGAGTTTCTTGAGTTTCTCTTGAATTTTATTAGGGAGGACATTAAAAGCAGATTTGATGATGTGATATTTAAAAAAGATTATGATATAAATGATGTGGAAGATGCTCGGGATTATATTAATTCTATGTTAGATTTTGTCGATTACACTCAAAAATTTTATAAATACGTTGAAAAAGGATAATAAAAAATTAAGGATTTTTTTTAAGTTTAACTTAAATTGTTAGTGAGGAGAACAAAATATGTCAGCAGAGCTTAAAGGGAAGGTTTTAGTGGTTGTGGATTTAATAGACTACCAAGAGGGTGCTGTAGTCAGTAGAGAAATCATAGGAAAAGATACCGGTACGGTGACTATTTTTGCCTTTGATAAGGGAGAAGGTTTAAGCGAACATACTGCACCGTTCGATGCTATGGTTCAGATAATAGATGGAAAAGCGGAAATCATTATTTCTGGCCATAAAAACGTGGTTAATCCTGGAGAAATGATAATCATGCCCGCAGGCGATCCTCATGCTTTAAACGCTCTGGAAAGATTTAAAATGATCTTGACCATGATTAGATCCTAAAATAATTACATAATCGATTTTAAACTTGCAGAATATTTAATAAGAATATTCAAAAATTTTATAGTTAATTATAATAGTCGAATGAAAACGGTTTTATCTTTAACAAAATCTAGTTCATCAATTTTTGCCACGGCTTCTCGCAGATTTCTCTCTAGGGACTTGTGAGTTACCATAAATATGGGGATAACCCTATTTTCTCCCCGTATTTTCTGGTTAACTGATTCCAAACTTATATCTGAATCACTTAGTATGCCAGATATTTCGTGTAGAACTCCGGGTTTATCAATAACAGTAAGTCGAATATAGTATTTAGTTTTTATTTCATTAATATCTTTTATTTTGGTAAAATTTGATTTTTCAGGTCCGTACGTCACGTTTTTGTCCATATCCTCAATTATATCGATGCAATCTCCCACGACTGCGCTGGCCGTGGGCATCATACCCGCACCCTGACCGTACATCATCAGAGGACCTACTACATCTCCTTCGATGTAAATTCCATTAAAAACATCATTTACAGATGAGAGTAGATGATCTTTACTTACCAGGGTAGGATGCACCCTTACTTCTAATTCTTTATTTGATATTCTTGATATGGCCAGCAATTTAATACTACAATTCAGCTCCTGCTTGGCAAATTCAATGTCTTCTAAGGTTAAGCGACTTATTCCTTCTACGTGGAATTTTTCCTGATATATATATACTCCAAACCCCAATATAGTTAGAATAATTAGTTTTTGAGCAGTGTCATGACCTTCAATGTCAAAAGTAGGATCTTGCTCTGCATAACCTTTAAGTTGAGCCTCTTTTAAAACTTCTTCAAAATCCCGGTATTCCTCCGCCATTTTAGTTAATATGTAGTTGGCGGTGCCGTTTATTATACCATAAATGGATTGAATGTTATTAGCGGCTAAACTTTCATTTAAAGGTTTTAAAATAGGTATACCACCACCGACACTGGCTTCAAAACAGATTCTAACTTGATTTTTTTGGGCGTTTTCGATGATTTCTTCCCAGTGTTTGGCTAGTAGGGCTTTGTTAGCAGTTACCACATGTTTACCTTTATTAATAGCTTCCATTATGAAACTTAAGGCTGGCTGATATCCTCCGATTAATTCAATGACGATATCTATTTCTGGATCATCCAGTATATCCTTTACATCAGTGGATAATATATTAGGATTTACATAAACCCCTCTATCAGTTGTTATATCCAAATCAACTATTTTTTTAAGATTTACTTTCCGTTTAACTTTACCTTCAATAATTGGAGTATTTTTATTAAAGATTTCAACTACTCCACTTCCTATGGTCCCAAAACCAATTAATCCAATGTTTACAGTGTCATCTGACATTTTGAATCGTTCCCTGAACTAAATATCAAATCTTTTCTTTTTCACTAACTTCCTAAACATTATTATTACAAGATAAGGATTAATATTATCACTATTTATCAAATTTCAAAATTTATTATGATTGATTTTATAAACTAAGGTTCTTCAATTTTATATACTCATCAATAGATTCTCTAGTGGTTCCTACTATAAGTCTGTAATTTATTTCTCCAGTTTTTTTGTTTGCTACCTTCTCCAATTTTCCTTTGGCAATTACTCTCTCTCCTTCCCTAACTTGGCCGGCGTAGGTATGTGTGAAAGAAGCTAATTCATTTATAGGAATATCTGGACCTTCTAAGATCTTGATATCTTCTATTTCATAGATTGCGGGATTGTCAAATGAAGCTATGGCATCTGAGATAGTGCATTCTATTTTTGCATTTCCTAGAGGTTTGAAGGTTTTTTCACCATAAGTTCCCGTTATTTCATTCCAATCTTTAGTGGCTAGAATATCGAATAAAGTGCCATTAATAACTCCTCTATTATTTTTACGATTCTCATACCATTTGAATTCCTCATAACTGAGTGAAGAATCTTTAATTCTTTTTTCGTATAGTTTCATCCAGTACTCTTCTCCAATGCCATTAAGTATTGGATTCTTCATCATTTTAAGTGCTTTAAATGTATTTATAGCTTTCCTATGGTTTTTGAGGCCATATATAACAAAATCTACATCTGATTGTACGGGGTCATATAAACCGGGTAAAATGGATCCTGTAACTCCCATTTTTTCATAAGGAATTTCTGCATAGTCATGAAATGTATTGGCAAGAATTATCACTTTTTTAAGAAGTTCGTCAGGTGAAGAATGATTCAATATATCTTTAAGACGATTATCAGGATGTAAAATCGCTGATACCTTTTCTATTGGAACGCCCATCATTTTTGCACTGGTTATCTCACAATCAAAGAGGTAATCTGGATATTTTTGATTTAAAAATTTGAAGGCTTGTTTGGTGTCTACTTTAGAATATCTAGTATTGTTTTTTAATCTTTCACCCTTTGGATCAGGTATGTATCTTAGAAAAGCTATAATCCGGTCTTGAGGGTGGAGGTAATTAGTGCTGGCGAAGAGGAGGTCATCGATAGTATATATAAAATCTCTGGGTCTTACTCTCATAAATTAATTTAAGAATAAGCAACATTAATATAGTTTTTTAGAATATAGTATTAAAATAACTGGTGACATTAAATTGTAATCAACTGAAATATTTACTAATATGAAATTTTGATATTTATTGGAAAAAATAATAATCAAATATAATTTTATGGAAAGTTCATTATTGATTTAAGTAACTTTAATTAAAGTTAATATTTATAAATCAATTTAGCATAAAGTAAGTTAATTGAAATTTCTGCTAGAATAAGTAATATTTATAAATTAATAATTTGAATAAAAAAAATTTTTATAACGCATAGGATTTAAAGCGTTATATTATGAATTAAGATTTATGAATCGTTATTGATATTTCTTAATGGTCCCTTAGGGACACCTTAAATATTATAAAAAATTTATTATTTAAGGATAATTATTAATAAAGTAATATCTATTTTATT
>PMNN01000251.1 GCA_003161815.1 Methanobacterium sp.
TTTCCACGTGAATTGTTCTATCCTGGATATCTAAGCGGGTTATATTATCAATGGATACTGCTAACCCTTCTCCTAGCATGTAACCAATAGCAAATTCCTTCAATGAGCATGGACTAATAGAAAAACTTCTAGAAACAGTTTTATTAATGATGATTTTTATTTCTTCATCACAAACAATTTTCTCCTCTACTTCAAGGCTTTTATTATTCACATGCAGGGCACTTATATTTTTAACCATCTTTAACATTGCATTTACCCCGATTCATAAATAGACAAAATTTATAAAAAAAATTATTTTAGAGGACTATTTTGACGTATTTATTTTATTTAGGAATTCAATGAAAATATAGCATTATTTTAAGTAGAATTCATTTTAAATTCATTTAAATAATTAAAAAAATTTTTAATCTTCTAGAAGGTCGTCTACCCAGGATATGGCTGCTGCTACATTTGGAAAACCTATAGTACTGGTAAGCAGGATTAAAGAGTGATATATTTCGTCAGGAGATGCCCCTAATTCCAATGCTCTTCTAGCGTGACTGTGTACAGCTCCTTCAGAACGTATGGTTGCAGAAGCAGCAAGTTGTATAAGCTGAGATGTTTTATCATCAACTGGACCAGCTTCTTTTAACACCTGACCCATTTCACTTAAGATCTTCCCATAATCCTCATATCGCTTTCTTATACTCACATAATTTCCAGGCAATTTCCCTTCTTTTGGCGTATTAGACATTTTAACCCTCTTAATTATTATTATAATATAATTATTATATACTGCTTGTGGAATATAAATTTTTGGAACAAGAACTCTAAACAATTAGACGCAATATAATAATGAAACATAATATAAATGATAGTAAATAAATTAAAAAAAATAATTCTTAGAAAAGTTTTTTAAAAATTTTACAGAAATTCTATCGAAAATGCTTTTTTTTTAAAGATAAATACGTAAATTCGTTTAAAAATTCAAATATATTACACTAAATCTTTAATAATTCAATAAATTCAAGGTATTATCAATGAGTTTCAATGATTTAATAAAGCGATCCAAGGAAAAATACGGGAATTTATACAAATCTCAGACTCCAGTTATAATGGTAGGTTCTGCCACATGTGGAAATTCCGCTGGGGCTCAATCAGTGAAATCAATCATCGAAGAAGAACTAGACAAGAAGCAGATAGATTATGAAATTATCACAGTGGGATGTATAGGCCTTTGCTACGCTGAACCAATTATAACTATAATTAAAAACGGTAAGCCTGCTATTTTTTACGGAAATATAACATCAGAAAAAGCTGTAGAACTGGTTAACTCTTACATAATTGAAGATAATCTGCTCCCGGAATATGCTTTAGGAAGCATAGGAGAAGAAACTGTTGATGGAATACCCCAATTATTTGAGCTCCCAGTTTTGAAATCACAGGTCAGGAAGATACTACGTAATTGTGGATTCATCGATCCCACTAACATAGACCATTATCTGGCGAAGGATGGATATAGTGGATTTTTAAGAGCAATTAACTTAAAACCAGAGGATATAATTCAGGAAGTTAAAAATTCAATTTTAAGAGGTAGGGGAGGTGCTGGCTTCCCTACATGGCTTAAATGGCATTTATGTGGTGACTCTGAGGAAGAAGTTAAATACATTATTTGCAATGCTGACGAAGGCGACCCTGGAGCCTTCATGAACCGAGTACTCCTAGAAAGTGATCCTCACT
This sequence comes from Methanobacterium sp., assembly GCA_003161815.1. Taxonomy (GTDB): domain Archaea; phylum Methanobacteriota; class Methanobacteria; order Methanobacteriales; family Methanobacteriaceae; genus Methanobacterium_A. Next base: position 1,720 of record PMNN01000251.1, read on the forward strand.
CGATTCTAGAGGGAATACTAATAGCAGCATATACTATAGGAGCACAAGAAGGATACATTTACTGTCGAGCAGAATATCCTCTAGCTCTTGAAAGATTAAAGCAAGCTCTGAATCAGATGAAAGAATACGGACTTCTAGGCGATAATATTTTAGGTTCTGAATTTAATTTTGAATTAAAAATCAAAGAAGGCGCAGGAGCATTTGTATGTGGCGAGGAAACGGCTTTAATCGCTTCAATTGAAGGAAAAAGAGGAATGCCTCGCACTCGCCCTCCTTTTCCCACCACATCAGGATTATGGGGTAAACCCACTGTTATAAATAATGTGGAAACTCTGGCCAGTGTATCTCTCATAATGCAGAAAGGATCTGATGAATTCACAACAAACGGTACACAAGATAGTAAAGGCACAAAAACTTTCTCCCTTGTGGGACAAGTGAAAAATACAGGTCTTATTGAAGTTCCACTGGGTAAAACTTTAAGACAAGTAATCTACGATGTTGGAGGCGGAATTAAGGATGATAAAAATTTCAAGGCCATACAAATCGGTGGACCATCAGGAGGATGCATTCCAGAAGAATTTTTGGATACACCCATAGATTATGATTCCCTAGCCACGGCTGGAGCAATTATGGGTTCTGGAGGGATGGTGGTTATGGATCAGGATACCTGCATGGTGGATGTAGCTCGTTATTTCCTAGAATTCGTTCAAAAAGAATCCTGCGGTAAATGTGTACCCTGCCGACTGGGAACTAAACAGATGCTTGATATTTTAACTGATATAACCTTAGGAAAGGGTAAATCAGAGGATTTAACTCTCCTTTCAGAGTTATCCAAAGCCATTAAAGCAGGTTCACTTTGTGGTTTGGGGCAAACATCCACTAATCCAGTGTTAACTACTCAGAAATTCTTTAAAGATGAATATGAAGCCCATATAAATGAGGGAAAATGTCCTGCACTTAGTTGTAAGGAATTTATAAATTATCAGATATCCCCTGAAAAGTGTCAGGGATGTATGTTATGTCTTAAATCTTGCCCTGCAAATGCAATTATTGGTGCTAAAAAGGAATCACATTTCATTCAGTCAGATAAGTGCATAAAATGTGGTACTTGCATTGAATTATGTTCAGATAAGTACCATGCCATAGAATGTGTTCCACGACCTCAAAATAAATTGAATGAATAATTATCTAATTTAGTTTTTGTTTAAGAGTATTTTTATTAGAGAATAAGTAGGAACATTGAAAATATTATTTAAGAACAAGTATCCGTGAAATAAGGCTTTCTATTCATTATAGCTTTTATGAATATCTTTTTTAGTTCTACATCAGAGTAGCCTTGGTTGATAGGTTTGATAAGATCAATTAAATTATCATTTCTAAGCAGGCAGGGTTTTATTTTTCCATCTGGTGTTATTCTAAGACGTGTACAGTTTTTACAAAATTCTGTATTGTCCATAGGCTTTACTACTTCGATTTCTCCACCTTTTATAAAATATTTCTTCCGATCCTGCATGAATCGTCGTTTTTTAACTTTGCTGGAGATTTTATTTAGTTCATCTTCCAATTCATCCATATCGTAATGATATTTTTCAAAAAATTCTGATTCATTATTATTTTCAGTTTTCAAGAGTTCGATGAGTTGGAGTACGGCTCCATTATTTCTGCAGAATTTGAACATATCCCCTATTTCATGGTCATTTATTCCTTTCATTAACACCATATTAACTTTAACTGGATTAAGCCCTACTAGAACTGCCTTTTTTATTCCTTTTTTAACCTTATCTAAGTGGTCTTTTTTAGTTATGAATTTATAAGTTTCAGGATTTAAGGTATCAAAGCTTACGTTAACTCGATTCAATCCTGCATCAAATAATTCTTTGGCATATTCTCCTAGTAACACACCATTAGTGGTTAATGCAATATCACGGAACTTAAATTGGGCTATTTTACTTACAATATCTACTACATCATCTCTTAGGAGAGGTTCTCCTCCGGAGAGTCTTATTTTCTCTATACCTAATTCTCTTGAAATTTTTGCTATTGTCTCGATTTCCTGTGGATTCATCTCATAGCTTTGAGGTATTATACCGTCATGGTGGCAGTAAAAGCACTTTACATTGCA
>PMNN01000111.1:0-134 GCA_003161815.1 Methanobacterium sp.
ATAAATTGACCGTAGAGTATGCCTTTATAAGGTTCTACTTCAGTTTTAATAGCTTTTATAGTTTCTTCCATTATTTTAACGGATTTTAAATAATTTTTTTCATCTAAAAATGGTAATAATCCGTTTTTATCAGA
>PMNN01000111.1:154-8927 GCA_003161815.1 Methanobacterium sp.
AGGTGTTCTCCAACAATTTTAACACCTTTTCCACCAGTTAATCCGATGGGTTTTACTACAACATCATTTTTAAAGTCTTCTATAAAATTCCCAGCATCTTGAACGTTGTCAAACACTTTATAAACTAGTGATCCCTTGATATTATAGTCCTGAAAGAGGTTACGCATGAATTCTTTATCAGTTTCTATACGAGCTGCTTCCTGAGTAGGGCCCACACATTCTATGCCAATTTTTTCTAAAGAATTAACAATACCTTTTTCTAATGGTGCTTCAGGTCCAATAATGGCCATATCTACCTTATTTTTCAAAGCATATTTTTCTACGTTAGGTATGTCATTTTCATTTGAAATTTGAAATTTTGATATCCTAGCGATTCCGGGATTGTGTTTACTCATAATAGAATATAATTCTGCATCTTTAGCTATAGACTGGCAAATGGCATGTTCTCTGGCTCCGGTTCCCACTACAAGAATTCTCATAATAAATCCTCCATTTTGATCTTATAAATTTCTACATATAACTATAATAAATGTTTTTGACGTCTTACTTGAGATTAGAATCATTATTTGTGAAATATTATTTCTCTTTTTAAGAGAAATTTTAACGGCCACATTATATGACAACCAGATCAAAAGATTGCGGAATAATAAAATTATTTACTTATTTCATTTAACTTTTATTAAATGTATATTCTATATCAAATAAAATAAAAATAAGTAATTGTAGAGTTTACTTTTAAAAAAAATAAAAAAAAGAGATGAAAGAAATTATATATTGCACTATTAATATTCAAATTAGAGTGTTAGATAAATCTTAGATGGAATACTAATAATTAATATCTTATCCTGAATTTAGAAATATAATTATTAAAGGTGTTTTTATGAAAGGCGGCGAAGCTATAATCAAATCATTGCAAGATCACGGAGTAGACGTAGTTTTCGGATATCCTGGAGGAGTTCTTCTTCCTTTATATGATGTGATATATGATTCTGACTTGAAACATATCTTGGTAAGACATGAACAATGTGCAGCTCATGCAGCCGATGGTTATGCTCGAGCATCAGGAAAAGTTGGTGTATGCATCGGTACTTCAGGCCCAGGAGCCACGAATCTAGTTACGGGAATTGCAACAGCTTATATGGATTCATCACCAATAATAGCCATTGCTGGACAGGTTGGAACTAGTCTAATTGGTAATGATGCATTTCAAGAGGTAGACACTCTCGGAATAACCATGCCTATAACCAAACATAACTTCCAAGCTATGAAAGCTGATGAAATACCGGGAATGATAAAAACAGGTTTTTACATTGCCGGAACAGGCCGACCTGGTCCAGTAGTCTTAGATCTTCCAAAAGACGTTCAGGAAGAGGAATTTGATTATAAAACAGATCTTAAAATAGATCTTCCCGGGTACAAACCAACAACCAAAGGCCATCCTTTACAAATAAAAAAAGCTGCAAAATTAATTCTAGAGTCAAAAAAGCCAGTAATACTAGCAGGTGGCGGCGTAATCTCGTCTAAATCTTCTACAGAACTTATAAAACTTTCAGAACTTATAAATGCACCTGTTACAACAACTTTAATGGGTAAAGGATCTTTTCCTGAAGATCATAAATTATCTTTAGGTATGTTGGGTATGCACGGTAGAAAAGTTGCTAATATTGTGGTGGATGAATGTGACTGCCTAATCGCCATAGGATGTCGTTTTTCGGATAGAACCACGGGTAATGTTGAAGAATTTGCAAGTAAAGCTAAAATAATCCATATTGATGTTGATCCCGCCGAAATTGGGAAGAATGTGGATGTGGATGTGCCTATTGTAGGTGATGCTAAAAATACATTGACCAGCCTCATAAGAAACATTACAAATATTAAAATACGTGCCGAAAATCTAAATAATACTAATAAATGGGCAGAATATATTTCCGATTTCAAAAATAATTGTATGCCACGTCTTTCATTTGAAGATGTTCCCNNGGTCAAAATCAGATGTGGATGGCTCATTACTTTACATCAAAGATTCCAAGAACATTTTTATCATCTGGGGGATTGGGTACTATGGGTTTTGGATTTCCAGCAGCTATGGGAGCTAAGGTAGCATTACCAGAGACTGATGTGGTAGCGGTATGTGGAGACGGGGGCTTTCTTATGGTCTGCCAAGAACTAGCTACAATAAAAGAATACGATATACCGGTGGTGGTCTGCGTTTTAGACAATCGCTACTTGGGAATGGTAGCACAATGGCAAAAACTCTTTTATAATGAGAGAATATCGGAAACTCGTCTAGGAGATGTGCCCGACTTCGTTAAATTAGCAGAAGCCTTTGGTGTGAAAGGTGAGAGGGTGGAAAGACCTGGTGAGATGAAAGAAACTGTTAAAAACGCGTTAAAATCTGGAGAACCCACTCTTATTGATGTTATCATAGATCCTGATGAAATTTTGCCTATGGTACCTCCAGGATGCGGATTAACCGAAATAGTAGGGGAATATAAAGTGGAGAGAGAATCTCCAGATGAAATACCATATAGACCTGCCCATGGAAGTGAAGGTGATTGAAATGAATGATCTGCGTAGCCATATAATAAGTGCTTTGGTATTGCATAAGCCGGGTGTTTTACAAAGAGTGTCAGGACTTTTTACTAGAAGAGGGTTTAATATAGACAATATCACTGTAGGAACTTCTGAACAGGATGATATGGCCAGGATGACCATAATTGCCCGGGGAGATGGAAAAGTCTTAGAGCAAATAACTAAACAACTTAATAAATTAATTGATGTTGTAAAAGTACGAGACTTAGAGCCAGAAAATACAGTGGAACGCGAATTATGTTTAATCAAAGTACACGCCCCTGCAGAGCATGTTAGATCTGAAGTTATCCAATACGCCAATATTTTCAGGGGTAGAATAATTGATGTTGGTATAGAAACTCTTACGGTAGAGATAACTGGAACACCTGATAAAATTGAAGCTCTGATAGATTTGTTAAAACCATTTGGAATTAAAGAAATTGCAAGAACAGGTCCTACAGCCATTTCCAGAGGCACCAAAACTATTTAAAGATTCTTTCAGTAAAATTATACTTTATAAAAAAAACAATTAAAGTTATAAGAAAATTTTCCAGATGGAGGCAATAAATATGTATTATGAAAAAGATGTGGATATGAATATCTTAAAGAATAAAACTATCGCAGTTATAGGATATGGAAGCCAAGGAATGGCTCAAGCAAGAAACATGGCTGATAGTGGATTGAATATAATAGTTGGATTAAGAAAAGACGGTAATTCATGGAATGCAGCTAAAAATGATGGGATGAATGTGTTATCTGTTGAAGGTGCTGCAGAAGAAGCAGATATCATACACATACTCATACCCGATGAAATTCAGTCTAAAGTCTATCATGACTCAATTAAAGACGGATTAGAAGAAAATAACACCATATCATTCTCACATGGTTATAACATCCACTATGGATATATTAAACCACCTGAAAACATTAATATCACAATGATAGCTCCTAAAGGACCGGGAGCAATGGTGAGACAGACTTATACTGAGGGTTTCGGCATACCCGGTTTAGTAGCTGTGGAACAGGATTATACTAAAAATGCTCTTGAAATAGCCCTTGCTATGGGTAACGGCTGCGGACTTACCAGAGCAGGAGTGCTTGAGACAACATTTAAAGAAGAAACCGAAACAGATCTCTTCGGAGAGCAAGCAGTACTCTGTGGCGGAGCAACTGAACTCATAAAAGCTGGATTTGAAACCTTAGTTGAAGCAGGATATCAACCCGAGTTAGCGTATTTCGAGACTTGTCATGAATTAAAACTGATAATCGACCTAATATACAAGAATGGATTTGCTGGTATGTGGGATAATGTAAGTAATACCGCTGAATTCGGTGGATTGAGTAGACGAGAGAGAATTATAACACCTGAAGCCAAACAGGAGATGAAAAAGATTCTATTAGAAATTCAACAAGGAAAATTCGCCACGGAATGGGCTCTAGAAAATCAGGCGGGAAGACCTATGTTTAATCGTTTAAGAGAGATTGAAGGAAATCTATTAATTGAAAAGGTAGGTGCCAAGTTAAGAAGGTTGTGTGGGCTCCAAAAATAAATTCTTAACTTCTAAAATCTATTATAACTTTTTTTGAGAGAGGATTATGGTCTTCGTAGGTATGGATCACGGCACTACAGGAATTTCATTTACCATATTAAGTGATGAAATGATCCATTTTAAAATCGGGCGAGAAGAGCTGTCAACCCAAAAAGTTTCAGCATTGGAAGAACTTTCAAAGAGAGTTGATGTTGATGATATAAAGCTTATGGCAATAACTTATGCTATGGGTGATGGAATTAGTGCCATAACTCCTATTAATCAGGTGAAAAATCGGGGAGTAATATCTCTAGGTGGTGCTGGTAAAGTTACTGGAGGGGGGACAGCTGTTTATGATGAAATAAATAATTCCAGCATTCCCACCGTTTTAATCCCCGGGATCCATAGAGAATTGCCTTCTTTAGATCCCAGTTTTAAAGCCGCTTATTCACACCAGGCAAGTGCAGAGAAGATTAGTATATCGTATAATGCTTTTTTAGAAACTGGTTTTAAGAATATGATAGTCTCTGATATCAGTTCTAATACAGTGAGCATCCTGATTGAAGATGGTAGAATAATTGGTGCCATTGATGCCTGTATTGGTGCAATGGGGATAATACATGGGCCTTTGGATCTAGAAATGATTAGAAATATTGATGATGGACTTAAAACAGCCAACGAATGTTTTTCTCACGCTGGAGCTGTGAAAGTGGCAGAGTTATACACTAGAGTGGATTCGGCCAAAGATGAACTGTTAAAAAGATATCAATCGGGAGACTATAAAGCTGAATTAGCCTTTCGCACTATGATTATGACAATAATCATGGAAATATGGGGTTTAGCTGGAATAGCAAATAAAATTGACGGAATAGTATNNATTGTATTAACTGGCTCTATTGGTTCTATGAAAGAGCCTTACAACTTTTTTGATAATATTAAAAATAAAATTAAGATTCTCGCTCCGGTAGTCAAACTTCCATCTACATCTGGTTCTGTAGGAAGTTCACAGATAGCTAGGGCAGTTTATGATGGTGAAAAAGAGATTTTAGGTATTAAAGTACTCGATTTTTGAATAATATTCAATTTAATTATCTAAATTATTTTCTACAGTAGGAAATTTAAATTTGTTTTAAAAATATTAGTACTATTAATTTGAAAGTAATTTTCTACAGTAGAATATTTAACTTCATTTTGTCTCGAAATATTAAATTTATGGGTAAATATTTAATTATACGGTAGAATAAATTAAGAGATATTTCATTTACTAAGTGAAAATTAAATAGTCTCAACAGTTTATTCCAACCATTCTCGCATTAAATTCAAATTAGAAGTTGAGTTTAAAGAAATTGGAGTTAAACTTGCACATTTGTCCTTTTTAAGAGTGTAAACGTCAGTCCCAGGATCATCATTCTCTACAGGATCACCGTCGATCCAGTAGTAAGGTCTCCCACGGGGATCTAATCTTTTTTGTATATGTATTCTGTACATTCTCTTACCCAATCTAGTTAATTTAATATTATTGCTGTCTGGTGCAGATGGTATATTCAAGTTAAGAAAATCCACTCCTTCTGGAAGACCTTTATTGATAATCATTCTTGAAACCTTTCTAGTGATTTTCTGGGCGTGAGAAAAATCTACATCTACATGACCATCATGGAACTTTATATCACCTCTAGTAACCTGTAGAGATACAGAAAGAGCAGGTACTCCATGAGCTGCAGCTTCCATAGCTGCTCCGATAGTTCCGGAAGTAGTTAACTCAGACATCCCCAGATTTTCTCCTACATTAATTCCAGATATTATTAAATCAGGTTTTTCAGTCGTGATTTCAAATATTCCAATTATTACTGCATCAGTAGGAGTGCCTGACACTGAATAAGCTTCAGTTCCATCCATTAGCTTAGTTGGTGATACCCTTATCGGTTCAAAAAGTGTTAAAGCATGACCGATGCCGCTTTGTTGAGTTGCTGGGGCCACTACATTGATTTGACCCAGATTATCAGCTGCTTTTTTAGCAGCCAGGATTCCTGACGAGTTAACACCATCGTCATTAGTAATGAGAATTCTCATGTTTGAATGTTTATCTTTAATCCTTCAAAAAGTTTATGTGGTAGAAAATAGGAACAGTTTTATGTATAGAGTATGTTTTTTAACGATGAGTTTTTATAGGTTAATGGCTATATTCAATACTATGGAAGCAAAGTTCACGATCAACCAAATAGCCGAAGACCCTATTTTTAAAAAGTTCTTACAAAAGAAATCCGGAATACAGCCAGCCACTATAAAAAATTATTTATATTCATGGCGGAGTTTCTGTAACTTCACAGGTAAGACCCCTACAGAAATACATGATACTCACCGTGATGATTTAAGAAATCGAGTTCCAGAATTTGATATGTGGCTGAATGAAGCATTAGATGAATTTGTTTCTCATTTAATAGCTTCTGGTAATCTTCACGGTGGGATTCTTTTAAACGTTAGTAAGATTAAAAGTTTACTCCATGCATTTAAACTAAGACCAACTCCTAAAATCGAAATTACGAAGAAACCAATCACTGAAGATGCTAAACATGCCTTGAAGGTAGAAGACATCAGGAAAGCAATTAAACATAGTAACCCCACCTATCAGGCTATCATTATCACCCAAGCTCAGTCAGGACTATCCATCAGTGACGCTCTTTTATTGGATGTTGAAGACTTTATTATGGCTGTTAGTAATAAGGGTGAAGATTTAACAGTTAAAGAAGCTATATACCGAGTCAAAACTGATGATAATATTATTGGATGCTTTGATTTACGTAGAAAGAAGAGTACCATTGAATTTTATACATTTATAGGTCCTGAAGCTCTCCGTAGCATTGCATCTTTACTTGAACACCGTGATGAAGAGTATCTACAACCAAAAACACCAATTTTTATGAAGGATATATCCAGATTACGTAAAGCTAAGAGGGCACAGCTTCTTAAGGATTTAAGAATAAAACCCCGAACTGCTATGAATTATTTGGAGCGCATGCATGACAGGGGATTATTCCCCTTTATTGAATTGGATAGTAAAAAGAGGACTTACTTCCGTACTCATAAACTAAGGAAATGGTTCTCCAACCAGCTACGGTTTAAAGCAGGTTTCAACTCAGACGATGTAAAATATCTGATGGGACAAAAAACAGGTGACGTACTCGAGCATTACATAGACACGAATAATTACCAAGCTTTAAAAGCAAATTATAGGAAATCACTACCTTACTTAGCAATTAACGATGAAATAATAATGGAAGAAAACCAGGAAGCTATAGATAGTCTAACCAGGGAGTTGCAGGAAGAACGCCGAAAGAGAGAAGCCATGGAAAAAATGATTCAAGAAATGGATCTGAAAAATAGAAAAATAGATGCACGCCTGGATGAAATATTAACTAATAAAACAGTCTTAGAGGAATTAACAAAAAGATAAATATAATTATAAATTTATTTTTTTAGATTATCTGAAACTCCTTTTTAGTGAAATATATAATATATCTATTTAAATTGAAATAGTTTATAATTCGTAAATAAAAGATTTATTGACACTTACAATCATATTTTCATCACAATAACTATCTAAATCCATTTTTATGTATTCATCTTTACTAATAGATTCATCTCCTAAAATAACTTCTATATTATAATAGACTGGATATTCCAAAGGTATATTATTTTTTAAATCTAAAAGTAACCCAAATATAACTTCATTAATTATATGATTTGATGATACATTGCTTTGGTAATAAAAACCGATGTAATACTCGGGATCATATAATAAAGATAAGACTTTAAAGAGCGCATTCGGTGATATATTAATAATTCTAATAATATATTGCAATTCATTTTCAGTTAGTAGCACATTATTTTTAAACTCATCATCAGTAATATTAGGAGGCGAATGGTATTTTATCCTTTTTAAATCGTTTAACCTATATACAAGCTTCCAATTTGTTAATTCTTTACAATATGCTGATTGACATATTTCATAGAGGAAATGTTTTTGAAAATGTTCTGTAAAATTATTTTCCTTAAACAATTTAATTATGAAAAATAATGTTTCTGGATCCTTAATCAGCATACATAAATTGGGTTTTGCCCCTCCCTTATTTGGCTCACCAGTTTCTCTTTTTATTATACATTTTTTTACTAAACATTTCAAAGCCCGAGACACGCTTGTATCATTAATAACGCAATTTTTTTTATATTCATACATTACAATACTAAAATTCTCACTAAACCAATCATCATAATCTAATTTAGAAATAAGATCCATTGTAGTTAATGTTTTACCATCTGAAAGTGCAAAAATGATTAAAATTGAAATTATTTGTGTTTGTGTAGGTTTCTTCATAATATCCCCATGCCATCATCTTCATCATAACATCTATAATCCCAGAAAATAATCAATATCTTTTAATATGCAGATATCTCAACAAAATTTACCATGTTCACCATCAAAACTTCCACTTTATAATAATAGATATATACACTAATGAAGCTTGAAATGCTTATAATGTAAATATTAATAGATATACATCGAATAACAAATTCTATTTGCTCATATCATATTATAGTAGTATAAAACTCACGTTTACGTCAACAAGACCCAACCTTCACATATTTTCATATTATTAATCCTAATCACTAGGTGG
>PMNN01000231.1 GCA_003161815.1 Methanobacterium sp.
ATATTGAAATAAAGATAAAATAATTCTAAATCTTTTTTAATTATTAATGTACCTTAATTTGTTATAAAATTTTTAGTAAAAGAGTAAATTTAATATAAAAAAATTTGGGAAATTCCAATTTTTAGAATCCAATTATTTTTTTGAAGTGATATTATGCTTGAAAATCTTAAAAAAAGTTTATTAAAGGCTCCAATCGTTAAAAAAGGAGAATATAATTATTTTGTGCATCCCATAACTGACGGTGTTCCTTTAGTGGAGCCAGATCTTATTGAAGAGGTTGTAGAAGTTATTTCCAAATTGATGAATCTTGATGTTGATAAAATAGTGTGTATTGAAGCCATGGGAATCCCTATAGCCACAGCTTTATCCATAAAGACTGGTATACCATTTGTGGTAGTTAGAAAACGCACCTATGGATTGGAAGGAGAAGTAGATGTTCATCAAGTAACAGGTTACAGTAACGGAAAGCTTTATATAAATGGAATAAAGAAAGGAGAGCGAGTAATTCTGATTGATGATGTGGTTAGCACGGGTGGCACTCTGACTGCGGTTTTAAACGCTCTTAAAAGTATAGGTGCTGAAATAATGGATGTAATGGTGGTTATAGATAAAGGACAAGGAAAGAGTATAGTTGAAAGAAAAACGGGATTAAAAATTAAATCCTTAATTAAAGTAAATGTAAAGGATAATAAAGTGGTAATAGAAGAAGAAATTTAGCTTTAAATTAATAAACTACCTGGGCTAATTACTAATTCGATATTATTCAATTTTTTTTTATCAAAAATGAACTTAGAATTTTTATCTTTCGATTACTTTGGAGTACTAATAAAAAAAAATAATCGTGTTAATCCATGTCAAACTATCAACTTAAAGTCGAGAATATAATTGAAGAAATTAAGAAGATTGACGCACATACAGTGGGATTACAATTTCCAGAAGGTCTTAAAATCTATGCTACACTTGTTGCTAGACAAATAGAGGATGAAACTGGAGCAGAAGTTATAATATCAGGCGATCCCAGTTTTGGTGCATGTGATGTTTCTGATGCAAGTATGAAAGATGTAGTGGATTTATTGGTTCATTTCGGACATACACCTCTACATTTAGAATATGAAGTGCCAGTGCTTTTTGTTGAAGCTCAATTCCAGTTGGACGTCATACCCGCAATTAAAGAGGCATTAAATCTATTAGAAAACTATAAAATCATCGGATTAGTAACTACTACTCAACATCTTCATATTTTAGATGAAGCAGCGTATTTCCTGGAAAAAGAAGCAAAAACTATAATAATGAAGGAAGGTCAAGGAACCAGAAAAGCCCAAGTACTGGGATGTAATTTTTCAGCAGTTGAAGAACTTCCCGTAGATGTTTTTTTATATGTGGGAAGCGGGAACTTCCACCCATTGGGAATTAAACTTTCCACTAATAAAACAGTTATAATCGCCGATCCCTACCGAAATGAGGCAAGGAATATTGATCAATTTGCAGATAGAATCCTCAAAATAAGATTCGCTAGAATAACTAAAGCTAGAGAAGCGAAAAAATTTGGAATAATAGTTTCATCCAAAAAAGGTCAGCTGCGTATGGAACTTGCAAAAAATTTAAAAAGTATGATTCATAAAGAAGGAAAGGAAGCATATATTATATTTATGGATCATGTTTCTCCTGAACTTTTAATACCATTTATGGATTTAGATGCATTTTTAGTGACTGCCTGCCCCAGAATAGCCATAGACGATGCTCAAATGTATAAAAAACCTCTATTGACTCCGGAAGAACTTTTAATTGTCCTTGATAAGAAGAAATGGGAAGATTACAAAATAGATGAAATTAAATATGTTAACGGAAACCAATAATAAAATGGTAAACAATAATTATAAAAAATCTAAAATTTCCTATAATTTATGATAATTATTTTTAGAAGAATTATAAACACTTAATAGCAATCATAATATTGCTAAATATTTTAATAAAATTAGGATTATTTTGAAAAAATTAAAAATCAGTTTAGGATAATTAAAAAATAAATTAAACTTTTTTTAAAGTTGAGGTGAATGAATGAAAAATAAATCTGGAGACTTTGTTCTTCCAGGGGATCCTTTGGGAGTAACAGAAGAATTCGTCCCAGCTGACTGGACTTATGAGGATGATGGAAAAATAAGATCTTTAGTAGCCGGAACAGTCAATGTAGACAATAAAAACAAGAAAATATCCATAATACCAAAAACTAATTCTCCATCGCTCCTGAAAATTGGAGTAATGGTGTATGGACAGATATCTGATGTCAGAGGCCAGCGAGCTTTGATGAAAATCGAAGGTGCTAAGGGCAGCACCAGAAGCCTTACCACTTCATTTTCTGGAGGTATACATATTTCACAAGCGGATAGAGGTTATGTATCTAAATTAACCGATGAATTCAGAATTGGAGATCTAGTGGAAGCCAGAGTAACTAAGATTATGGGACTGGACAACGTGGATTTAACCACTGCTGATAATGAACTGGGAGTTATTAAGGCTATGTGCACTAATTGCCGATATTTCATGAAGAA
>PMNN01000266.1 GCA_003161815.1 Methanobacterium sp.
ATCTGTAAATTCATCCATTAAATGAACCTCCATATTAATTATTTTCTTTAATAAAGGTATATTATGAGAGTATTTAAAATGTTCCTTTAAAATGAAATTACATGTAAGATTTTTAATAGTTACATCATTTTATACACTAATAATTAAAGCTAAAATTAAAATTCAATAATGAGAACTTTAATTAGTAATAATTANNTCATATCCAAAGCCTGGGCAGAATGTGTAATATAACCAGATGAAATAATATCAACCCCGGTTTCCGCATATTCAGCTATGTTACTCAAATTTATTCCACCTGAAACCTCAATTAAAACATCATCTCTAAATCCTTCCACTTCAAGAGCGGTTAAAACAAGTTTTATATCCTCAAAATCCATATTATCTAACATAATAATATCAACACCAGAATCAGCTGCAATAATAGCATCATCGAGGTTTTCAACTTCAACTTCAATTTTTTTAGTGAAACTNNGCACTATAACAACAGGATTTATTTTCTCAGCTTCACCAACCATCTTAGAAGTGATAGTAGCTATACCACTCATTCTCATTAAAAGATTTAAAACAGTTCTCTCCAAAGTTAGAATTGAACTTGCATTGCCATTTAACTCCATAATACAATCTCCAGATTTTAAATCTTCACCATCATCTTTCTCCACCTTAACAGTTAATGAAAATTCTCTCAGTAGAGTTGAAACTAGACTAACTCCCGCAGCAACTNNTTCGGTTTTATTCTACTAAAACTACCAAATTAATATTATAGAATAAAATTTTATCTCCTTAATTTATATTAAATAATCTATCAATATTGTCATGTTATATCATACTTTTTTATAAATTTATATTACTTAAATTTTTAATATGTGAATATAATCAATTGATTCTACTTTTTGTAAAAAAAATTTTTTATTAAATAAAATTATGATCTAATTCTTCTACTTCTTTTCCTGTAATCAAATTAGAGTTACTATATAATTCACTATTCATCTTACGATAAAATTTCAGAACAATTAATATAGAACTTCTTCAAAATTCAATGTCTATGGGTATTGATTAGTGGTTACTAAATTTACATTATAATCTCTAACTCTTTACCAAATAAGACTAATGTTTTAGGGTGGGAAACACCGATGATGGTTAATAGGAAAAAAAAACTTAATATTCTAATCATCACCCAACATTTCCCGCCTGAAAATTCTGCTAATGCATCATGGGTGTATGAAATGTCTAATTTTTTAAATAAATTGGGGTCAAGAATTATAGTTTTTTCTCCTCACCCTACTTTCCCAAAGAAAACCTTCAAAAATAGAAGGAAAATACGCATTTCTAGTGAGATTGATAAAGTTAAAGTTTTGAATTTATGGGGATGGCAACGAGGGGCAAAAGATCCTGGATTTTTAAGTAGAATGCTCTATTATTTGATATTTCCATTACATGCATCTTTATGGGCTTTACTACATTCCAAAAAATTTGATTTAATAATCACCTCCAATCCTCCTGTTTTCACTGCAATTCCTGGACTTATTTCCAAAAATTATTGAAAAAGAAATGGATTATAGATTCAAGAGATTCATGGATCGATGTTTCAATTTTTCTAGGTTTCCTGGAAAAAGACAGTATATTGGAAAAAATTGCTAGAAAATTTGAGAAAATATGTTATAATAATGCAGATATGTTGGCATCAACCACTAATGTGCTTGCTCAACGTATGTCCGATATTTACGATATCAATAATAGAAAAATAATTTTAATTCCCAATTGGATCAAAAAATTTATAGAAATATTATTTTGATAATAGTAGGTTTAATACTATTAGTGGTTGCGGAATTCAAATTAATACAGTTACCAGAATTTTTAACGTTACTACTGGGATTAATAGGTTTTATATTATTAGTGGATGGCATCTATGAACTTTACACTACATTAAAACAATGAAAAGATATATTTAAATTTTTGATTCCAGTTCCAGTGAGTAGAAACCTCAATCAAATATTATTATCATTTACTAGACGAACCTTTAAGTATATTTTTTACATAGTATTGCTGCTGGCATTTCTCGTAAATGAGAAGATGAGTGGTAAACTAATTAAAATAAACAGTATAATTTATGTTTACTGTTTTTCTCATTTAAGGTGAAAGTATTTTTGAACAAATCTATAATCATTTTTATACAAACCTTTTATCGTGGGATCCCACTATAAAATAGTTGACTCATTCAACAACCCAGTTAACGTAGCTGCTGATGAGATGATAATTATCACCTTCAGCGAACCTATACATGATTTTAGTGATTATAGTTCTATCACAGTTAAAAACAGTAATGGTGATGTGAAACCTGTGATTTTCAGTTTTAGTGGAATGTTTTAACTTAATATCCATCTATAACTTTGATTTGGTTGTAATAGTAACCGATATATTGAATAAGCGATATAAATATATCTCAGAAATTCTTAACGCTCTAAAATAATATTAATCTTTGACTTTCTAATTCACCGCATTACTATAATATTTAATCTTAACATCCAATTAACATCTTTCCCTTGAATTAAATTATATCAATATTATATCGAGGAAACCCAAAATTTTTTTTTATAAAAAAAAAATTTATAGTAATCAAAGGGCTAAAATATTTAGATTTTTAAAAAAATAAGGTCATATATCATGGAAATTATATTTCTGGGAACATCATCAGCTCTTCCCACTAAACACAGAAATCATTCAGCCATAGCATTAAAAGCTTTTGGAGAGATAATTCTGTTAGATTGTGGAGAAGGAACACAGCGTCAGATGACTCAAGCCAAATTGAGTCCTATGAAAGTTAATAAGATATTATTAACACACTTCCACGGTGATCATTTTCTAGGTTTACCTGGATTAGTACAATCAATGGCTTTCCGTGGACGTAAAAGTGCATTACACGTATTCGGACCAGTAGGAACATCTTGTATTATTGATTACATAAAGAATTTAGGATATTTTACATTATCTTTCCCTATACATACTTATGAATTAGATTCAGGTTTATTTATAGAGAATGAGGATTACAAGGTTTCCTGTTGTCCCACAAAACACACTGTCCCTAATTTAGCTTATTCTATCGAAGAAAAACGGTCACCAAAATTTTTACAAGAAAAAGCCATGGCTTTAGGCGTGAAACCAGGTCCTGATTTTGGTAAGCTTCAAGCAGGTGTTTCTATAAATTTAGGTGATAAAAAAGTGCTGCCAGAACAGGTTTTGGGGGAGGAAAGAAAAGGACGTCGCATAGTCTATTCTGGTGACACCCGACCTTGTTCCGATATGATTAATTTTTCACAAGGTGTTGATATCCTAATACATGAATCAACTTTTGATAATAGTCACCAGGATAAAGCGGTGGAAAATGGGCATTCAACAGCTTCAGAAGCGGCTAAAATAGCTAAAACTGCACAGGTAAGGAAATTGATTCTTACACATATCAGTACCAGGTATAGAGACACTGATTTGCTACTGGAAGAAGCTTTAAAAATATTTGAAAATTCTCAAATGGCTCAGGATTTAATGCGGATTGAGGTGAAGCTAGTTGGCAATTAATCCTATTTTAATTGATATTATAACTATAGGGGTTATTTTAATTGCTGCTTATGTTATTATAAAAATTATAAATTATTTCATCAAAAAAACAAGTGAACAGTTTGATTTAGAAATCACTGTGACTCAAGTGCTCCAAGAAATAGTACAGTACTCCATAATTGCAATTGCATTCGTGATAATTCTTAATTTCCTCGGAATTAATGTAAGTGGATTGGTTTTAAGTTTAGGTATTTTAGGTATAGCTGTAGGTTTTGCAGCAAGAGATACTTTATCTAATTTTATATCAGGATTATTTGTTTTAGGTACGAAAAGTTTTAAAGTGGGAGATTTTATAGAGGTGTCTGGTCAGATGGGCACTGTTACTAAAATGGGTTTTAGAATCACTACTATGGTAACTATCGATAATAAGGTTATTACGATTCCTAATTCTGTTTTTTCAGCAGATCCTTTCATAAACTATACGGCTTTAGCTAAACGTAGAGTAGATCTGGAAATTAGTATTCCATTTGAATTAGACTTGGAAAATGTAATAAAATCCATGGAAGAAAGAGCATCAACTCTAGACTGGGTTTTAAATGAAACTAAACCACAAATCATTGTAAAAGAATTATCAGATTTCGGTATAAAGGTTACATTGAACGTGTGGACTAATGATCCATGGAATGTGGTTATACACCGATCTGAACTTGCTAAGGAAGTAAATAAACTTCTAGCTGAATAAAAACAGATTATTCATCGAATTTATTTAAATAATTATTTCAGAATAGCTAATTAATTATAAATTTTTTTTTAATTAATANNTATCTTAAAATCACTTATAAAAATTCTTTTAAGTGAATATCTGATTTAATATAGGATAATTTGAAAACTCCATTTTTTGAACAATATTTATTTCATTAATATATAATTCTCTTTCAAGATTTAACGGGAACTTGTAAAAAATAAGTTATAATATTATATAAGAGAAATAATCCATATACTTATCCAAATTGAATATATTTAATATTTTTATTTTTTTAAACCAAAAAAAAATGAATCATGATATTTATTCAG
>PMNN01000012.1 GCA_003161815.1 Methanobacterium sp.
CATTGTCATAAAGGCATTGCTTAAGTACAATAACATCCAATCTCAAACATCCAAAGCGCTTGGCCTGGCCAATCATACGGTTAAGGATATAATAAGACAATAAATGGGTGGCTTCGAGCTTATAATTCAGGGGCAAAGGGTATCTATTCTTATAGAAGAAGAGCAAGATTTCGGCTATGTAGAATTTCTATTCAGATTATGCACCATTATTTTTAAGTTTATTTCCAAAAACAAATAGAAACATTTCGATTTTATCTGGCTGAGTCCTCAATTGCTTTGCAATATTGGACGCGATTTCCAAATATTTTGGATAATCTTTTTTCTTTAAGTTTTCAAGTTCCCGCTTATCAAACTCTTTAAAGATTTTATTCTTTATAACCTTGATTAATCTGTCGTCTAGAATCAAGCAGGGATACTTTCCTACTTTTAATTTTAAGAAATAAAGCATTTTAGAATATGTAGATAGCCCTAACCCTTTGATCGAATCTATAAATATTAATTCGCAGTCCCAATCAATACTTTTCATGGATTTTATACGCTTTAAATGCTTTTTAATATTTTTAATATTCCCAAGAATATTGGGGATATTCTTACCTCTCATTCCAGACGGATATCCCCACATTAATGTCATTAGAATAAATCTATAAATATTTTTCTTTTCCCCTTCTTTAAACAAATCATGTCTTGATATTTGTATCGTATTTTCACGAATTATTAAATCTTTATTGCAGAAAATGCCCTTAAATGTCTTTTTATAATTCTTAGGTATATATTTATTCCAATTCTTTAGATTTACTTCGATCGCTTGCTGTTCAATCGGTAATTGATTGATTAAATTAGAATATATTTGTAGTCGCACATTGACCTCATTTAATCATTTTGATATTTCATCTGGTCTCACACATCCAAATCTATAACCTGCGTTAACCTTATTTGAATCTGCTTGATTTGTATTTCCTCGAATGCATTTCATAAATACAAAATTAACACGTTCTCCAACAATCGAACCATAGACATCGAGGCGGACTATTCCTTTCAGAAGTTTCTCATTAATATATTCTGGATTATTATCATCTACTAACAATTGCAATTTTAGCCATCTGTCTTCTAGTTTATATAGATATCCGAATTCCCCTTGTTGATTTTTGGCATCTTCCATATATCGTTTATGCTCATTCGAGTCTGTAGGCGGTAGCAAACCAATTGAAGCACCGTACGGTACTATTATGATTGTTGAAGAACTCATTTGAGCGATTATTTCGACCTCAAGAANNAATATATCCTTATCATATTCTTTACTGTCAATATTCTCAGTTTTCACACATTCCAAAACCATCATCAGCGGATTAGCCGTGGATGCCTTACGAACCGCTTCAACTACCTGACTATTTCGTTTTCCCTTGCAGTCATATATTATCAGATGATAATTACCTTTCGGAATAATCTTTGAAGAATTCTCAATTACTATTTTATCCTCAGCTTCCGGATAAAGTCGAAGAATGCCATTCTTCAAGTCGTTAGGATCTGTGTGAAAGCATAGAATAGATGCTGAGCCCTTATTATCAAGAATCATTTTCATGGCAAATTGGACTGCCAACCAAATTTCAATATCAATCCACGGCAAAATGCCTAACACGAAAGTTAAGCCACCTATTTCAAAACCTTTCGTTAGATTATCAAGACAGGTAAATCCACTACTTATTTTATTCGCGTCCATAAAATCATACCCTGTAATAAATAAATTACATATTTAGGAATATCAACCCAATAACCGTTTATGATTATATTTAAAACCTTCAGCCGTAGCGGTTTTATTTATTCATTTGGGCTTGACAATGTCCCACGATATATTTCCATGATTTGACCATAGTTTTTCTCCTATAGTTCGTATCTTTTCTAATCGATAATTATTTTGCGCATTTCGAATATTGGGATAACGCTCCATGATATTTCTATCTCCTAGTTGCACTCTGTGATATCCATCTGTAATGAATACTTCGCATGAAAGTTCTTGAAGAACTTTTAACAGCCATGAACCGGACGAGTCTCCTCCTCCATATCTGACATGGATTATATGAGAGAAGGCACTATTATTAGGTAAGGCGATTTGCGAACAGAAAGCAGCGTTTTCAACAAGAGCATAAACAAGTGGACGGCTATATTCCCCAAGAAGATTGGATTGCACATTCATTTTTAGAAGAACGACTCGATGTTGAATATTAATTCCCGGCATTATCGCCAAGTTAATTGGAGAAAGTTTTTCAACTGTTGTAATCGTTATCGTAGCATTGAGATCAGGATAATCTATAATATTATTTTGCCTAAAAGGTAACGCACTTCCCAAGGATTCGTCGTCCGTATGGAAGAACAAGTCAGGAGCAATAGGCTCAGTCGGTCTTTTATTTTGAAAATAATCCGGATGAAGAAAAAGCAAGTCGCGTAAATCATTGCCTGCTGATGGATANNCTTGGTTCTTTTTTGAAGCTTTTGATAAATTGTTTAAACTCGCCGCTTGACGATCCTGCTAATTTCTGCAATAGTTTTATAGACATATGTTAACTCGTTAAATTCTTTCCTCAGGGGGTGTCATATGAATGCATCTAATTTTATCAAAAATATATAGGAACGAGTCAAAGAAACTCGTCCCTATATCACAATGAAACCATTATTATTCGCCCTTACCACGGCACTGTTGGCATACCCCTGTTCCATGACAAAATAAGCAAGGTTTAGTACTTGGTGGTCCAAAACCAGGATAACCTTCTTTACCCGATCCCTTGCATTGAGCGCAACGGCCGGTTCCATTACAAGATGAACATTTGTGAGGCATATGTTTCTCCTTTTATTGATTTGTATTTTTGTGGATTAGTGTTGCCATTCTTCTAATAAGGATGCAACCAACTTATTTATTCCCATTTTCAGAATGATAGTATAAATATATCGTAATCATCTGATTCTTTTCACCTAAAATCTCAATTTTGCATATTGAATGAAATGGAATTACATAGGAAAATGAATTACCAACCTTAGCGATAAAATATTTATCTGCTACCTGCGAAATAGTACATGGCGGAGTTCCATCGTTAAAGAAGACCTCTTTATTCTGCAAACCAGATAAATAGGATTTTAGATCGCTTTCGGACTGTTGGGTGGCATTTAAGTGTAATAAGCAAAGAATGATTAAACCCAAAGTTGATACCAAAATAAATAATCTATTCATTACGGTTTCCTCCAATCTTTATTCATATAAAATTGTTCTCCAAGAGATTTATCTTGATACAAAATCGATCTCTTTTAGTTACCTACCACGAATTAAGTCCCAATGAATCTCCCCGCCGCAAGCAGCGNNACAATTGAATGGTCAAATAAAGTTAAATATTAACCCTGAATCAAGATCTTCCGAAATCCAATATTCTCGAAAGTCAAGTAGGGATTTTTCCCTACTTGTTTCGCCTGCCTAAAAACCCGTTTTTGTTCCCAATTAATTCTTAAAGAAGTTGAAAAGTGAACCACGGAAATGGAGAAACTCCCTGAAAACAAACGCATAACACTCATTTTATGAAAAC
>PMNN01000014.1:0-810 GCA_003161815.1 Methanobacterium sp.
CATGTTAGATTCCAACGCGGTGGGCACGGAAAATAAGACGGGTTACTTCGCCATCGCAGTTAATGCACCAGCCAATACTTCAGCTATAGTCATCTATCAAATACCCCGTACCACAACCATAAATGAAACTGCTAATGTAACTCCAACCACCACCACGTCGTCGGGTTCATCTAATTCATCTAATAAAACTAATTCATCATCCAATAAAACCAATTCAACAGGTAATGGTACAGTTAATGCTTCAAGTAAAACAGTACTGGTGACGGTGGATAATTTACAACTCTTCCTAACTCAACTGCAGAATAGGGGTGGTAATACAACTCAATCATTTAAAAATAATTACACTTATTACACTACAGGCGCATTACAATCGAGTTATGCTAATTATAATTCATCACGTCGAATAGTATCATCCATTCCCTTAAACGTTAACGATACAGTCATAGTAAAGGATGGTTACCCTAACTTCTACGTAATTGAATATCTAAGCGCTGATAACTCTGCAAGTGCTAATAATGCGTATTCAATGATAACCAACTCGTTCCACATAGGACCCTAAAAAATTAATTTTTTTTTTATTTAAAAAAAAATGGTTAAAAAATTCATGGAATAGAAAATAGTTATGAAAGATAATATATTGCCTCCGATTTTCATTTCACACGGAGCTCCCACTTTACCTTTAGAGAATATACCCGCCCGAGAATTCCTAAAAGAATTAGGTTCTCATTATCAAAATATAAAAGCAGTCCTATGCATATCAGCCCACTGGCAAACAGTTACTCCAACTGTTAACTCCTTAGAGGAACCGGA
>PMNN01000014.1:858-2742 GCA_003161815.1 Methanobacterium sp.
AAATCGGCCGAGCGATAGAAGAACTACGTAAAGATGAAGTCTTGATTATGGGCAGTGGAGGTGCAGTGCATCCGTTAGGATTTGCAGGATTCCGTTTTGGTGGTGAAACTGATCAATGGGCTACGGATTTTGATGATTGGCTGACTGATGCTGTTACACGTGGTGATGAGCGACTGTTAACTAATTACCGTNNCTGGGAATGGCTGCTTATCAATTCCCATAAAAAATTTTCATAAAAAAATAAATAGAATTATAAGAAGGAGGAATTTTTTTTTATGCCAGAAACTGAAAAGGAAATCACTACTACTATTTCACCGAAAACTGCATTTAAATTAATTGAGGAACACCAGGATGACTCTAATTTAGTTATTCTTGACATTAGACCTCACAATGAATTTGAAATGGAACATATCCACGGGGCGATTAATTTGGATTATGAAGGCCACGAGTTCCGTAAAAAAGTGGAAAAGTATGATAAAACGAAACATTATATTATTTATTGTAGAAGTGGTGTGAGAGGGGAATATTTCATGGGTATAATGAATGAATTAGGTATCCATCAATTTTACAATATTTTAGGCGATTTTGTGGGTTGGAAAGTCAGTAAACTACCACTGGATATTTCATAAAAAAATTTGTGGGATGTGTTATTTCTTGGAATATGAGAAAATGGGTAAGGATGCTTCATTTTGGTTAGAAACATCTCCTAAAACAGATTTTCCTAAACTTGAGGAAGGTTTAAAGGTTGATGCAGCGGTGCTGGGAGGAGGTATTGCAGGTATTACAACGGCAACGTTACTTAAAGAATCAGGGTTAACGGTGGCTGTTATTGAATCTGATCGGATTATAAAGGATGTGTCTATTGGTACGACGGCTAAGATAAGTGCAGCGCCTAATATGATTTACGCTGACTTAATATCCAATTTAGGGCTGATTAAGGCTAAAAAATATGCATCAGCGAATATGAAATCAGTGGAGAAAATGGCAGATATTGTGAGGGAGAGGAGTATTGACTGTGATTTCCATCGACTGCCTCTGTATATTTACACCGAAGTAGATGAAAAAGTTATAAGATTACAAAGGGAATTTAAAGCTGCTGAAAAATTAGGATTACCAGTTTCCCTAACAGAAGATGTGCCTTTACCTTTTAAAACTAGTGCTGCTCTGAAATACCAGAATCAAGCTCAATTTCATCCCCGTAAATATCTCTTATCACTTGCAATGGATTTGCCGGGTGATGGTAGTCATGTTTTCGAGGAAACACGCGTCATTACAGTTAACGACGGTGATGTTAAAGAAATAGTTACGGATAATGGTTTTATTAAATCTGATAAGGTTATTGTGGCAACTCATACACCAGTATATGACCCTGATCAACTCGTTGATCATTTGCATCCTGCCAGATCTTATGTGTTGGGATTGTATGTTAAGGATAATTTCCCGGATGGATTGTTCGTAGATTTTGACCCGGTTCACACTTACCGCACGGCACCCTCCCCGAATGGTGAGATGATTATAGTGGCGGGTGAACATAGTCCAGTGGATGTTACTGATATAAATGTTTATTATAATCGTCTTGAGAAATATGCTCGCCAGCATTTGAGTGTTGAATCAGTTGAATACCGATGGACTAGTAAGGATAGTATTACTGATGATGGTCTACCAGTTATAGGCATGACCTCTCAAAATGGTATTTATGTGGCAACGGGATTCGGTTTTTGGGGCATGACTAACGGCACTACCGCTGCTATGGTGATAGCTGATTTAATTAATGGAATAGATAATGATTATGTTGAGTTATTTAATCCATTGAGATTCTAAAATTCCATAAAAAAAAATTAATTATGTTATGGAGGGGATGCAGGGGAAGGGATTCGAACCCTT
>PMNN01000219.1 GCA_003161815.1 Methanobacterium sp.
GAATATGAAGGAACCGGAATAGGTTTAGCCATAACCAAAAGAATAATAGAAAGACACAAAGGACAAATATGGGTGGAATCTGAACCAGGAACAGGCTCAAACTTCCACTTCACCATTTCCCGAGTATTAAATACTGCATTTTAATCTTAAAAGTCCATAAATTATTTTTTACTGCTTAGTATGGTGTTCTTTCAATTTCATCTAGGTAATAGACGTCTGGTCTGCCTGAAACACCGGCTTTTTGCATTGTATTCCTTAAATCTTCAGATTCAGCGAAATTTTTAGCTTTTTCCATATCCTCCCATTCAGTTATAACCACCATCTGGTTAGAGTCATTCGCATCGCGAAATACAAAAGCTCCTTTAGAACCTTTGGCCTTGCGTGTAGCACCATCTTCATCATATANNACATCTTCATCGTATACAGTCTTCCACTTAGCATAGTCCTCTACTTTATGAATCACCAAAACATAAGTCATTTTCTACTCACTCCTAAATAGTCTTATTCCATATTTTAGCCTAATATCTGAAGTTTTTATCTATGTTTGGGAATATGAAAATTTTTCCCCTGTTTTTCTAGAGTATTAATTGTATTCAAAGCACTTCTAGTTAATCATATGGAGATTTAAATCTCTGAGATATTTTATTTTTGTAAACTTTTAGTCTTATTTTTGTAAACCTTTAGCAATATATTTTTTCAATTATACAAAAAAAATAGAAAATTGAAAATATATTTCAATAAATATTATCTCTAACAGAAGTGGAACCTATTAATTTTATAAGGAACCCTAGATATTTATCTAAAATTAATATTAAGATGTATTCTTGACGATTTTTCATTCATTGTTAACCCTCGGCTTCTCCAAAATATTCCGTGGGGTTTTTATTATTGAACATTATAATATTGAGTAAAGATTTTCATAGTATTCTTTGATGATAGACTCGTAAAGGTAGTGTTTTTCACTGTATTAGACATGAAGAATTATCTGTAATAATCTATGAAGGATTTATTTGGGATTATGGAATATTATGAATATTTCAAATTAGAAAATAGTTATTATAAAAAAAATTTTAAGTGTGGTTTTTTACCTTGGAAATTTTATGGTTTTATATTGCAGTGATTCTAGCTATTAGTGATGAGATTCACAGCCAATTATTATGGACTTATTTCGCTGACTTTTACATTCTGTTTGCAGGTTTACTGCGGAGAAGCATCCATTCTAATATTAGATTATGGATAGTTCATGAGGGTATGGAGGCTGTTTTCCATTTCATATTACTTTCAATATTATTCTTTTCACTGGAAATAGGATTCCTTGCAGGTTTAATCCATTTTGTAGTGGATTTGTCACATGAATTAACTGGAGTTAAACTCAGATGGTTACAGCATCGTGCATTACACTTCACCATCGAATCCATATTCTTCATCATAGTACTTTCCTCATTATCAATAACCCCCTAGTTGGATACTAGCTTAAGTTAAAAAAAATAATATCAATAATTATTAACAGGATTGATGTAAATATGCCAGTTATAAACTTCACTTATGAGAATATTAACGAGCTTTTAGGGTGTTCCATGCAGAAAGAGAATCTTATAGATCTCCTTCCCATGATTGGTAGTGATATTGAAGATTATGATGATGAGAATTTGAAGGTGGAGTTCTTTCCTAACAGGCCTGATCATTTCTCAGTTGAAGGAATAGCACGTACTTTAAAAGGATTCCTGGGATTAGAATCCGGGATGCCTCGTTACAGTTTATCATCTTCAGGGACTAGCATCACCGTTGATCCTGAACTTGCATTTATAAGACCCTACACCTCCTGCGCTATAGTCAAAGGTGTAAAAATTGATGATGGGAAATTAATTCAATTAATGGAATTCCAGGAGGATTTGCATTGGGTTTTGGGAAGAGACCGTAAAAAGGTAGCTATCGGCATCCATAATCTAGATGTTTTAACCCCACCCTTCACTTATAAAGCCGCTGATCCAACTGAAACATCCTTCATACCCTTAGATAGTGTGGAGGAGACGACTCTCGATGAAATCCTCCATAACCATAAGAAAGGCTGTAAATACGCTCATCTACTAGATAAATATCCTAAATACCCGTTAATAGTTGATGCAGTGGATAATGTACTTTCCATGCCACCCATAATTAATGGAGAACTCACTAAACTAACCACTGGGACAGAGAATGTGTTAGTGGATGTTACTGGAACTGATGAGAAAGCCGTTAACTATACTTTAAATATTATAACCACTTCATTTGCAGAAACCGGTGCTAGGGTTAAAACCATGGATACGGTTTATAATGATGATAGTATTGTTAGAACTCCGGATTATACTCCTAAAAAGAAAATTGTTAACCTTGGAAATGCTCAAAAACTCATAGGAGTTGATTTGACAATTCCTGGTGTAGTGGAAATGCTTCATCGGGTGAGGTTAGATGCTGAAATTTTAAATGAAACTGAAATCATAGTTAGTGTACCCTCTTATCGTATTGATATTCTTCATGAGGTGGATGTTATAGAAAATATTGCTATTGGCTATGATTTCCGTGAAATAGGGTCTTACTTACCGGATATTATGAGTATAGCCTCTGAAGATAATGGTAAAGTATTTGATAATAATTTACGGATGATAATGGTAGGATTGGGTTTCTATGAGGTGATGAGCCTAATGCTTACTAGTGAAGAGCAGCATTTCCATAAACTGCGACTACCCGTGGATGAGAGGGTGGTGGTTGCTCAGCCAATTAGCCAGGATCGTACTATGATTCGTGAAAGCTTACTTAATGGTTTAATGGAATTTCTGGAGAGTAATACGCATGAAGAATTACCTCAGAAAATATTTGAAGTGGGTGAAACGGTTTATCTTGATAAAACTACTGAAACATATACCCGTGGAATTAGGAAACTTGCTGCTCTTGTAACGCATTCCACCGCTAATTTCACTGAGATAAAAAGTATTACAGCAACTCTTATCAGTAATTTAGGATTAAGTATGGAAATAGTATCTTTTAATCATCCTTCATTCATTGAGGGTAGATGTGCCTTGCTGAGGGGTTGGGATGAAAGGATTGATGCTTCTCCGGTTATTGAAGGGTTTTTTGGAGAATTGCATCCTGAGGTTATATCTAATTTTAATTTGGAATATCCGGTGGTTGCTTTTGAAGTGGAGTTTAAGGATCGGTTAAAAAAAATCTAAATCTAAATATTAGTAAATCTAAAATTATTTCATTAATTTTTTGAAAATTTTTTTTTATTCTCCTATTATGGTGATTGTAATTTGTCTAGATCGTGGGCCGTCGAATTCCAGGAAGAAAACACTCTGCCATGTGCCAAGACTCATGGAAGCATCTTTAAATGGAATATTTTCATTACATCCAATTATAAATGATCTTAAATGGGAATCAGCGTTATTATCAATTCGATTATGCTGGTAATTTCCAGTCATTGGAATTATAAGTTGGATTACATCCATAAAATCTTCTAATAAACCTGATTCATTCTCATTTATAAAGATTCCGGAAGTGGAATGTTTACTGTAAATATTGACTAATCCTTTTCTTACACCACTTTCCGCTATGGCTGCGTTAATATTACGGGTTATATCAACTATTTCCAACTTATATGTTGATTCAAGTTCTAATACTTCAGTTACTATTAACATATTTCTCATCCCCTAATTTCTATAATAATTTATAGATTTTATTAGAATAATTATTTTTAGAGAACTTTTAGAGAACTTAAAAAAAAAATGATTATTCAATGAATGCTTCATGATGGATAAGATAGTTCGAAACAACCAGTATCGAGATGACGAACCCCTAAAATACGGGATAATATCATCAAACATTAATTTGTAAGTTAGTAATGTTAAAAAAT
>PMNN01000190.1:0-3613 GCA_003161815.1 Methanobacterium sp.
ACCTGTTTTTTCACTCATAAAATTCCCTCCAAGAATATTACTCCTATGAAAAAAAATTAATTATAATTTAATTTCTTTAATTTCTCCTCAAATACTCTGATAAGGCTTGCCGAATATGATAAACTCATGGGATTGTAACTCTCATCTGATAATCTCCTTAAACGTTCCAACATCTTTGGGGGTAACTTGATAGTAATTTGTTCCATCTTNNCCCGAATTATAGATTTCATCGACTATCTCCGTGAGAGTGGATTTAACGTCATGTTAATGCAATAAAAACTTTTTTTAAAAAATTTCATCAAAAAAAATGAGGTTTTATCGAAAAATTAAGTGGAACGAATAAAAATGAGTGTTCTTGTAACGGTTGCCCGGAATTTCATAGTAGTAACTTTTAAACTCTTAATTTTACTCTTTTTATTCTCAATCTTCCTCAGATTAATCGGTTTAGTAATCTTAAACTTTAACATAATCAATTTATTAATTTTATGGCTATTTGGAAATTTAATAGTTATATACTATTTATGCATGTTTAATTCAGAAAGGAGGTTAATTAAATGGTAGATCCAAATGATTTAAGCAATTCGATGAATAAGATTAACGGAACAGACTTCGAACTTATGATTCAGGCTGTGGATAACTGGGATAATTCCCAAGGAACTTTGAAATGGGTTTATATTCGGGAGAATGGGGTTAAAACAGCTAAGTTCATAAGTAAAACAAAATTTGATCAGATGAAAATCCGATGGGGTGCAATGTAAAAAGTCAGAGTATCAGAATAAATGTCGGAAATCCCATTATACCAGCTAATCCAGTGGTTACTCCTGCTATTGAAGGAATGGATGCTTATTGGGTTAGGAGTGATATAACTGATCTAGTGAATCAGGATCCTAATCATTACAAATCCCAAGGTATAACTGATTTGATGGTTTCCATTGACAGATCCAATTACAAGACTTTCTTAGAGAATGTTATAAACCATTTCAAAAACACTGGAATTGGTATCCACGCATGGATGACAGTTTTCAAAGATGTTAATGGAAATTTCATATCACCTGCAAATTGGCAGAACACAGTTATAACCAATAATATGACCTTAATTGATATTGTAAAAGATTTATCCAATATTGCAGGATTTAAAGGTATCCACTTCGATTATATACGATATCCAGGAACTGCCAATGGAGATACTACAAGTATAAATAATTTCCTAGCAGCTGCCAAAAATGCATCTCCTAATGTTTTAAGAAGTGCTGCTGTGATGCCCGAAACAGATGATGCTCAGGTTTATGGACAGGATCCTAAATCTATGATTCAATATTTAGATTTCTTATGTCCTATGATTTACCGATGCACATATACAGGAACTGACCGTAATTGGATGTCTCAGATGACAACCTGGTTTAACTCTCAAGCACCAGGCAAAATAGTAGCAGGAGTATGTAGTTATCTATCAGATTCAGTCCCTACACCTTATGATACTGCTACTTTACTAGGAGATATTCAAGCAGTTTTAGCAGCTGGTGCCGTGGGATTTATCATATTCCGTGAAGGATTAAGCAACTTCCTGGGAGTAACATCAGAACCAACTAATAATCCCACAGTTTGGAAACCTTATAATATCCGACTAGAACAGATACAAACGGATAGTAATGGATGTTTCAATGGTACTAATATTATTGAAGTTCATCAGGATGAAACCGGATCCGGGACATGCGGTCCTAGTAGTAGTGCTGAAACCAGTCCTAAGATATTTGGTGTACCTATTGATAAATACGTTTTTGGAGCCGCTGAAAAAACAGATACAGGAACAGCACCAGCTAACCTCATTAGTGGCTATATAAATGTAGCTGCCCAGCATGGAGTTAAATTAGAAGGGGTGATTAAGAACTTCAGCGATGTAGGGTGGACGGGGCTCGGTCAGCTTGTAGCTCACCCAGATTATATTGTTATAGTTGAAGGAATGACTGCAGGGTTAAGGCAGGATATTAATGGGAATAGCATATATACAGGTGATGATGAACACTATGTTGCTCCTAAAACGGTTTGTATAAACGGACAGAAAATAGAGATAGCGGATCCTGATCGGGATCTTATCTGGTATTCTTTCGATACCTTTGCTCAGTTCATGAGTTTAGAATCCAATCCCAGTTTACTTATATTGCAGAGAGTAGGATAAAAAATAATTATATTTAAATTTGTATTTGCCCCTGCGATTGCCCGCTTGGTGCCCTTAGTTGCTATAATTCTCATTTTCAGACTCAACTATATTAATTATCGCTATGCCCGTTAATATGTGCAAATGTTTATATGGGTTGAGTTATAGATTATAGAGTATGAAGGGGGAAGATTTAGCTGCTAAATTGTATGTGCCTTGCCTAAAATGAAAGAAGAAGTACATAAAATTGATATTAATTAAAAATTTTTGATGGAGATGGTTATATGGTTAGTGTTGGTGCTGTGGTTACTGGGTTTGTTTTAGCAATTATATTTACGATCGTTTTATCTATTCTGGGTGTTGGATCAGTTCTGGGATTGCCGGTTGCCCTAGTTGGTTTTTTAGTGGCAGGTATTATTGTTGGTTATATTTCATATGGTGACATTGTTGATGGGACGATTAATGGAGCACTTATGGGTGTTGCAGGTGCAATAATCTTGTGGATACTAAGCTTATTTAAAGGTCAAATTGCTGCATTTTCTGCACAGTTATCTACTTATCTACCATTGAACTCACTGCAAGAAATAATACTTGTAATAGTGGTGGGCGCCATAGGTGGTGCAGTAGGCGCTCTAATACTAAGATTAAATCAAAGAAACCGAAGAAACTATGGTAACCGAAGGGAAGGAGATAGAAGAGATGATGATCGAAGGGATGATAGAGATAGAAGAAATGATGATCGAAGGGATGATAGANNGATTTTTAGGGATTTTTTAGGGAGAACGAAAGTTATCCCTGTGTTTAATGCCATAAACATAGAGAAAATTTCAAATATTGATGAAAAAAAAATCTAATAAATTCAAATAGGACTCTTGATTGAATGACCAAAAAAAGGTAAAAAATGAATAAAAATATTGATATACTGCTTATAAATCCCTATGATGAGAATGCATTGAAGAATGCTCTTGGTTTCATAACTCCTCCTTTAAATCTCATGTACTTGGCTTCATCACTTGAGAAAGAATCTTACTCCGTTAAAATTGTAGATGATGATCTACTCCAGATGGGATACGAAAAGGTTTCTGAGCTGGCAGGAAAGCTCAATCCACAATTAGTAGGTGTGACCGCAACCACATCAACTATAAAAAGTGCATTGAAATATATAGAATTAATCAAAAACATTCTACCTAATTCGCTAACTGTAATGGGCGGACCCCACACTACTTTCATGCCATCTAAAACCTTAAAGAGTTCTGAAAACCTGGATGTAGTGGTTATCGGTGAGGGTGAGGAAACAATAGTGGATTTAGCCAACCATTCCACCGAAAATAGCCACGGTCTAGATGAAGTTAAAGGAATTGTTTACCGGGATTTAAAGAGTGAAAATTTAAAAGCAACACAAAAACGTCCTTTGATAAAGGATCTTGATACATTACCTTTCCCTGCAAGACATCTTGT